>JAQTZZ010000004.1 GCA_028687545.1 Candidatus Wallbacteria bacterium | reverse complement strand
GAAGATTTCGCGAAACCTGCCGCCTTCCTCGCGCTCCCGCGCAAGCAGCACCGCCTCCAGCGGACGCCTGCCTGAACGGATAGCTTCCAGCACAGGATTGATTCCATAAATAATTTCCATCACAAACTCCTGGAGGCTCCGCCTCCGCACAATCCTTCCAGCTTCAGGAAAAAGTCCCTCGGTTCAGGTATCATTCCCCCCGAATTTTTTCACGAGTTTGATCAGTTCAGCAGGAGGGTTCTTGAGATCCACCGCATTTTTCAAAATTCTTTCCCCCAGCTTTTCGATCTTTTCACTCCGCTTCTGCAACAGATGAACTATCATCCGCTCAGTCAGCTCAATCTCTTCCTGTCTGGCCTGCCTCTCCTTGATCCGCTCCAGGAATCCTCCCGAGCGGGGAGTCAGATCCTGTTGCAGTTTGAAAATATAATCTTTCCTCCGGTCGATGGAGTCATCGACTTTCATGAGTTCCAGAAATTCTTCCGTAGCTTCCGGGAAATCCCAGACTTTTTCCTTCAGGTATTCATAAGCTTTCTCACCGATCTTAGTGGTCAGTTCGAGATCCTCTCCGATGTCTGCTACGGGTGGCTTTTCTTCGCTTGTGGATTTTGACGAATCAGGCAAAGACTCTGCCTGATTCTTCCTGAACAATTCCCGCTTTTTCTGGTATGTGATTTCCTTGTTTTCCAGTAGATCAAGGAACTCCTTCCACTTTTCAAGATTTCTGGGAACCAATGGCGCGATTTTACTCTGATAGAAAAGTTTTACTATCTCCTCGGTCTTTTCAAGAATCTCTTTGCGCAGTTTGGTCTTGTGCAGTTCATACAGTGAAAGCAGCCGCTCATCAAGATAACGGGTGAAGACATTGATCAGCCTCTCCACAAGATCACGGTCTTTGAGTTCAAGCCCGCAGAGCAGCGTGGCCCTGCTTTCGTCCAGACTGACTTCTTCCATGAGCTGCAGAGCGAGCAGCCAGTCTTTTTTTTCCTGGAGGTAGGTCAGGTCCTTCAAAGCTTTCCCGCAGAGCTCCTCTCCCAGTTCGACCATGGCGGACATCGCAGAGTATTTATATTTTGTACCAAGCAGCGGGATCAATACAGCCGCGCTGCGAGTCACTTTAACTTTCCCGAGCATCTTGATGCACAAAAGCTTCAATGGTTCAGGCAGTTCCCGCATCAGGATTTGAGCAAGCCTCTCGGAAATAAGGGAATCAGAATAATTCGGTGCTGCCTTTAATGCTGCCCGCAGCACGATCACATCCCGCTCACGTTCCAATGCGTCCAGCAGGTCCCGCTTGTTCTGCTCGGCATGGAACAGATTCACCAGGTAGATGAAATTGAGCTTCTCCCAGCGATCCGCGACCTGACTCCATCTCCGTCCCTTCAATTCGTCGGGATCCGGATCCAGCGGTCTGAGTGAGTATTTAACCCTGAACTTGTTCAACGTGTCTTCAATGGAGGCTTTGAAATCATCTTCCATGATGAAATTCATCACTGACAGACGCTTCTCTATCATGATCGGGATTCCGGGAGGCAGGTCCCCCAGACTCAGTAGCGTGTTAAGGGCGATCGTCCGCACCTCGTCGAACTGGGCCTGCAGATCAGCAAAAATCTTCTCCACCTTGTCCCTGAGTTTGCGTTCATCTTCAGCTATTTTCACGGGTTCCACCTGGGCTTCCTCCCGGTTACGCAAGGCGCTCAGTTCCTTCTGCAGCTGGATGTTTCCATCGTAGGTGACGTCTTTTGCCAGTTTCATCAAGTCATCCACATTGAACTGAAGCAGAAGATTCTGATAGATTTTTTTGCCCTCTTCACTGGATTCCATAAATATTTTTTTGCACCAGTAACAGCGATCCGAGGCTATCGGTGGAGTATGCCTGGAAAAATCCTCAGCCAGTTTTCTGAGCACGATTCCCCCGATTTCTACCAGAGTACGGGCCGCCTGGTTGCGGATCGCCCAGTTTCCGTCCTCCAGAGCCTCATTCAGGATCTCAAAAGTAGCAGGATCGCGGAATTCATAGAACAGCATCATGATCAGTGTTTTGATGCTGAGATTGTCGCCCTTCATGAAACGCTTGATCGGTTCCAGTGCCAGCCCCTTGAGTTTCAACAGCACCTTGATGCTCCAGTGGCAGATGTTTTCATTGTCATCGCGGAGAGCTTTGTCAAGGCTTAAAACGAGCGGCGCGATCGCCAGCTGCCCCTTGCTGACTGCTATTTCATAAGCCTGTTTCCGGATCAGCCAGTAGTTGTCGTCAAAGGCGCGGATCAGCAGAGAAAATATTTTCTCGGAATCTATGCGATTCAGCGCCATCACGAGATAGTTGCGCAGATCTACGTCATCGCTGGATTTATCGTATAATTCGCTGAAAAAAGGCAGTATCTCCTGCTGCCCGATCCTGGCCAGAATCTGGGAGCACCAGTATGTGATGTCATTATGAGAGGTCTTGACCAGCTCGTTCTCCAGGAAGGGCACAGCCTCCTGCCCGAAATGTTCAAGGACTTCGGCAGCCTGCTTGCGGATCACCCAGAGATCGTCGGACAGGCAATGGATCAGTTCAGGGATGGATTTGACTGATTTCCGCTCGCCCAGCGCCATGATTGCGAAATATCTCTCCTTATGCTTCTTGCTTTTTAAAAATTTGAGGAGCAGGTCCAGTTCGCGCTCAGCCAGGAGCTTCCCCAGTATCCTGATGATCCAGTATGACTTGTCTTCATTGGAATGGCGGAAGTTCTTGACCAGCAGTTTCGCGGCTTCCGGAATCTTCACAATGATATCCGCAGATTTTTTCCGCACAGACCATTTCGGGTCTCCCAAAAGGTCAATTAGCAGTGGAATTCGCTCCGGGACCTGAAGTTCCTCCAGGGTATCCAGGGCATAGATGCGTATGTTCTTATCAGGGCTTTTCAGGTATTCCGACACTAGTGCCAGAGCTTGTGGATTCAGGAGATACCTGGAAACTCTCAAAGACCAGAAAGCATGGTCCAGGTGATTCAGATTCAATGAATCTTTAAGGGCTGCGAAGATCTCGTTCGTCGAAAATCCTGACAGTGTCTCAGCTGATTTTTTTCTGATTTCCCAGTCCGGATCAGTAAAATGGCCGATCAGGATCCGGATCAGTTCCTGTTCTGGAATGCTGCGCAATTCATCACGCTGGACTTTACCGGAAAGATAAGCTTTGACAGAATCGTTTTGATTCATTTTTCTCTCCTCAAATGCCGTTCCAGAAATTGCCCGGTGAAGGACTTTTTTTCCGAGAGTATGCCTGGCAGCGGACCGTTGAAAACAACCTGTCCTCCCGCCTCGCCGCCTTCAGGACCAAGATCGAGAATGTAGTCGGCCACTTTGATCACGTCCAGGTTGTGTTCGATGATGATCAGGGTGTTGCCTTTTTCCGAAAGTTTCTGAAGCACTTTAATCAGCTTGTCTACATCGGCGAAATGCAGGCCTGTGGTCGGCTCATCCAGCAGATAAATGGTATCACCGCGGGAAACTTTGGTCAATTCACGGGCCAGCTTGATGCGCTGGGCTTCACCGCCCGAAAGGGTGGTTGCCGGTTGACCCAGTCTTATGTAACCGAGTCCCACTTCCCGCAGCGTTTCCAGATAGCGCCTTACATTAGGGAAGGGCTGGAAAAGTTCCCAGGCCTCGTCCACTGACATTTCCAGGATTTCACTGATGTTTTTCCCTTTGAAGGATACGGCCAGGGTCTCGCTGTTGAAACGACGTCCCTTGCAGACTTCACAGGTAACATAGACATCAGGCAGGAACAGAAGTTCGATCCGTTTGCGTCCGCCCCCCTGGCAGGCCTCACAGCGTCCGCCGCGGACATTGAAGCTGAATCTGCCTGGTCCGTATCCTCTTTTTTTGGATTCAGGCAGAGAGGCAAAAATATCCCTGATCCCTGTAAAGCCGCCGGTATAGATGATGGGATTGGAGCGCGGTGTGCGTCCGATCGGGTCCTGGTCGATGTTCAAAATCTTCTGGATGCCGCTGCTCCCGGTAATTTGCTTGAATCTGCCCGGCTTTTCGCCTGTGCCGGATATTTTGCGTTTCAGTCCTTTATAGATAATCTCGTAAAGCAGAGTACTTTTGCCTGACCCGGAAACTCCAGTGATTACCGATATCTTTCCCAGCGGAAAGCGGACATCGATGTTCTTAAGATTGTGCTCCGCTGCGCCCGTAAAAGAAAGAAAACCTCTCTTGAAACTGAGATCTTTTCCAGATCCGGACTCGATTTTCAGATCCCCCCTCAGATACTTTGCTGTGACGGATTTTTCTACACCTATGACATCTTCGGGTGTCCCGGCAGCCACAATATAACCGCCCAGTTCACCGGCACCCGGGCCGAAATCCACTAGAAAATCCGACTCACGCATCGTCTCTTCGTCATGTTCCACCACGATCACAGTGTTGCCGAGATCACGCAGTTTCTTCAGAGTGTCAAGCAGCATTTTATTGTCTTTCTGGTGCAGTCCGATGCTTGGTTCGTCCAGCACATAAATCACTCCGGTCAGGCCTGATCCGATCTGGCTGGCCAGTCTGATCCGCTGGGCTTCGCCACCCGACAGTGACGGTGCACGCCTGGACAGGGTGAGATAATTCAGGCCGACATTTGTCAGAAACGACAACCGGCCGGTAATCTCCCTGAGTATCACCTGGGCGATCCTGGTTTTCTCTTCCGACAGGTTCAACTCCCTGAAATACGAAAGCAGCTTGTCAATTGAAAGGTCAGTCAGAGCATGGATGTTTTTCCCGCAGATCCTGATCGCCAGCGCTTCCTTGCGGAGCCTGGCTCCCCTGCAGTCAGGACAGATCTCCTCTTCCAGGAATGAGTCGTAGAATTCCCGATTTTCCTCGGAACTTGTCTCGTGATAAAGCCTGTAGATGGAATTGGCCAGGCCCTCGTAACGAAGTGTGGTGCGTTCTTTCCCCTTTCCCCAGGTGATCTCCACCTTCTGGTCTCCGTAAAAAATGGCCTGCCTGGCTTTTTCCGAAAGCTGCCTGTATGGCGTATCCATCGAAAATTCGATCTTCCCGGCCAGCGACGACAGCAGACGATAGTACCAGGAATCCTTTTTGTCCCTAAGCTTGCCGAAATAACGCAGAGCGCCGTCATGCAGAGAAAGACCGGGATCTGCGATCGCTTTCTCCACGTCGAATTTTTTGATGTAAGCGAGTCCATGGCAGCGCTGGCACATTCCGAGCGGTGAATTGAAGGAAAACAGCTGTGGATTGAGTTCAGGAAAGGAAAAGCCGCATTCAGGGCAGCTGTGATGCTCGGAAAACAGCAGTTCTTCGCTTTTATCAGGAAGCCTCAAAATGAAATTGCCATGCCCTTTTTTAAGGGCCAGTTCGACTCCTTCTGCAATCCTGGCACGGTCATCGGCCCTGATCCTGAGCCTGTCGATCACGATCTCGATGGAATGCTTGCGCTTCTTGTCCAGTTCAGGGATCGCGTCTTCCAGATTAATGATTTCCCCGTTCACTCTGGCCCTGAGAAAACCGTCACGCTTAATCGTTTCGAAGAGTTTCCTGTATTCGCCTTTGCGTTCGCGCACAACAGGAGACAGGAAAATTGCCTTTTCCTCAGGATGCGACAGCACCCGCTCCACGACCTCGTCCAGCGTATACCCTTTGATCGGAATGTTGCAGTCAGGGCAATACGGTTCACCGATCCGGGCGAACAGGACCCTTAGAAAATCATAGACTTCGGTGATCGTTCCCACTGTGGAACGGGGATTGTTGCTGGCTTTTTTCTGCTCGATCGCAATCGCGGGAGCAAGTCCTTCCAGGGATTCCACTTCAGGTTTCTCAAGCTTGCCTAAGAATTGCCTGGCATAAGCCGAGAGAGACTCGATGTAGCGCCGCTGCCCCTCCGCATAAATCGTGTCAAAAGCGAGGGATGATTTCCCTGACCCAGAAACACCAGTGAAAACGATCAGCCTGTTCTTCGGGATTTCCAGGCTGATGTTCTTAAGATTGTGCTCACGCGCCCCTGTGATTTTAAGCAGATCCATGAATACTCCTGACGCGGCCGTGGAAAACAAGGACAGACACAAGGGTCTGCCCCTGCATATTTATCTTGATTCAGTCACCAGCACCTTGACCTGTGACGGACGCAGGTAATAGTCGTAATCAGGCGGCACCGGTTCTCCGCCCCATTCAGGAGAAACATCCTGGATAATCCTGGCATCCATGATTTCATACAGATTGCGCATGTAAAACCTGGAATGATTGTTCGGATTCTTATTGATCGCGATCAGGGCGTGCTGCTTCTTGAAATGCTTCATAAAGCAGTAAACTTGAGGATCTTCGCTCTTGATTTCCACCAGCTCGGAATCGTGATGAAAGATGGGATACTTAAGCTTGAGTGAATTCACCGAATGGATGTAACCGGTAAAATCAAAATTCATGGTTTCCCAGTTGAATGGAGTAGTGGAAACAACATCCAGCTGATTCTTGAAACCATATTCAAATCCGATCGGCACCATCAATCCGCTGCTGTACGTGGCGGCAAAGAGGTACTTTTTTTTGATCTCCTGCACATTCCCCGACAGTTCACGATACAGCCTGGGAGTATCATGGCTTTCCGGAAAGCTGATCGTGCTCGTGAATTTGCGGAAGCGGTTGTATTGCACAAGGCACCATGGTTCCACAAAATCCCAGTACTTGGAGCTGTTGAAAATATAGTCAAACCCCGCCCGGGCTGTCTTTGCCGCCTCGACAGGGGTGCAGCCGAGAGTCTCTGCCACGAAGATCAGATCCTGTTTCTCGGATTTCGCGGCTGAGATCAGGTATTCCCAGAGACCGGAAGGTACCTGATAAGCAGCATCGCAGCGGAAGCCGTCGAATCCGAGTTTAAGAAGGTGCAGCACGAAATCGCGCCAGTATTCCCACAGGTGCTTACGGTCAGGGGAATGGAGGTTGTCAAGTTCGGCCAGATCCCCCCATTCCACGATTTTTACTTTTTCCTTGTATGCACCGGGATGGGTAATGCTCCCGTCCTTTTCGTGATGGTACCAGTCCGGGTGCTCGACTGTCAGAGGACTGTCGATCGAGGTATGGTTGATCACCAGATCGATGAGTACCCTCACTCCCTGATCATGGCATTGCTTTAAAAACGCCCTCAATTCAGCCTCCTGGGATCTGACATCAGCAGTGCGGAAAAACAGCGGGTTGTACTGGTAATATTCCTTGATGGCATAGAGGCTGCCTGATAACCCGGCGTACTGGATCGGATTTACGTAAATGACATTGAATCCCATTTCCGCGGCTCGTTTGGAGTGAGCGGACCAGTTTTCAATATAACCGAGCAGTCTGGGAAAAAGATTGTAAATCAGAATCGGTTGCAACATCAATCCTCCTGGAGCAGTCCGTATTTTTTCAGTTTATACAACAGGGCTGTCCGATTCAAGCCAAGCTTTTCCGAAAGCTGGGTCTTGTTGTTGCCGAATTTTACGATTGCATCCCTGATCAGGTTACGCTCGTAACTCTCGACACGGTCTTTGAATTCAAGCCGATTGTCGTCTTCAAGCCTGCCCTCGGTTCCGGAAAGCCCCAGGTCCTGCAATCCGATCTCGCCCTCCTCGCAGAGCCAGACCGCCCGCTCCACCATGTTTTTCAATTCACGAACATTTCCAGGGAAAGAATATGTCTGTAATGCCGACAAAGCTGAATCGGAAAATTTCCGGACATTTTTCCCGGAGTTGACTGAGAATGAATTCAGGAAATACTCGGCCAGGGGCATCACATCGCTTCTTCGTTTGCGCAACGGAGGGATCACGATTTCCAAAACTTTCAGCCTGTAATAAAGATCTTCCCTGAAGCGGCCTTCTTTCGTCATCTGTTCCAGATTCCTGTTGGTGGAAGTGATCACCCTGGCATTGGACTTGAGGTTTTTAGCGGATCCCAGTGGATGGAATTCATGCTCCTGAATCACTCTCAGCAACGCCACCTGCATCCTGGGAGATATCTCCCCGATCTCGTCCAGAAGCAGAGTTCCATCTTCAGCTTCCACGAAAAAACCCTGATGATCCCGCATTGCGCCGGTAAAAGCACCTTTGCGGAAGCCGAACAGTTCAGACTCCAGCAGATTTTCAGGCAGGGCTCCGCAGTTGACGGCCAGGAATTTACCGGTCCGGCCGGACAGTTTATGAATCAGCTTCGCCGTGATTTCCTTACCTGTACCGGATTCGCCTGTCAACAGCACCGGACTGGGTGCCCTGGCAAATTTTCCGCACAGAGAAAGCAGGGTCTTTGTTTCCAGGCTTTCTCCGATGAAATCCTCTATGGCAGGATTCACTTTTAAAGCACCGGACTGAGCCATCAGTACCCCACTGATTTTCTGTTCCAGTTCGGTGAGTGGAAAAGGTTTGATCAGGAAATCAATCGCCCCGCTGCGCATCGCTTCCACGGCTGTCTCGACAGTACCAAACGCAGTCAGGATTATGAACGGGATCTGGAAATGTTTTTCATGGCAGGCCGACAACAGGCTCAGTCCGTCCATTTCGGGCATTTTCAGGTCCGAAACAATCAGATCCACCTGTTCCTTTTCCAGAACCTCCAAAGCCTGGCGTCCGCTCGCAGCCTCCAGCACAGAAAATCGCCTGCCTGACAAGCCGTAGCGGATGGCTCTCCGCAGATTCTCTTCGTCATCCACGATCAGAATCCGGTATTCGCTCATACAAACCTCTGATATGGGAGGGTAAGTTCCACCCTGCAGCCGTTGTTCTCCAGATTGCTGATCGCTAGGTCACCCAGATGTGATTTCATGATCTGATAGGAAATCGACAATCCCAACCCTGAACCCTGGGATTTAGTGGTAAAGAATGGCTGCAGTACTCTGTCCTGTGATTCTCTGATCCCAGGCCCTGAGTCCTCGAACACAACCTTCACCTGCTTCCCTGCCACTTCGGTCCGGATCAGGATTTTTCCATCAATGCTCTTCTCCATGATGGCCTCCACCGAATTCTTGATCACATTCAAAATCACCTGCTTGATCTTGGCCGGATCAAAGTAGAATTCGTCAATGGCTGAGGCCTGAAAATTAAATTCGATCTTCTCATAAGATTTTCCGAATTCAGCGACCGCTTCCCTGAGCAGCCTGTTCAGATCCTGTTTTTCAGGGGTCAGCTGGGGCGGTCTGGAAAAACTCAAAAAATTGCTGACTATTGCATTTAAACGCTTTACTTCCTTGAATATATATCCCAGATATTCAGCCTCAGGCTCTCGATTCTCCACTTTCCGCGACAGGAGCTCTGCAAACATGGAAATTGAGCTGAGCGGATTCTTGATCTCATGTGCCACTCCGGCTGACAAAAGCTGCCATTCCTTGATCCGTTCATTGTACTCAAGCTCCTTTTCATGCCGCCGCTCGATGCCTTTCTCGGTCTCCATGCTGATCAGCAGAACCAGGGTCACAGCGCTCAGCATGAAATAGATCAGAAACACGTAGGTGAAATATGGCTTGATCAGGTCCAGTTCTCCCTGCGGAATCACTGTGTTGTAATAAAAAATGTTGCGGTCTTTTCCGAACATCCTGAAATAATGCAGCCTAACATCGGTTCCGCTTTTGTCGAAATCGAAGAATTCCTTGCGTTTTTCCAGCTTATCCTTGTTCTTTTCCAGTATTTTCCTGACTCCAGCAGTAAGTGCCAGCTTTTCAGCAGTATCCCGATTCAAAAGATCAGTCATCGCTTCTTCACTGTCGGTTATCAGAAAAAGCTGATCAAACTGGGAAAGTGCCGAGGGTGGCATATTTTGAAAACCAGGTCTGAAAAGCCTGCGGCTCTGCACGAACTGCTGGACTTTTTTCACTTTGTCGGGAAGGCTTCTCAGCCAGATGCGCTTGGAGATGTTGAGCGGGGGATGAACAATGAAAAAATAAAGCAGCAGGGTGTAAAGTGTCTGGCAAATCAGAATCCGTCCTATCAGTGATCTCATCTCATCCTTTCCGGCCGGTCTGCCTGCTCCGGAATCCCAACAGATAAATCGTCATTCCAGTCAGCACTCCGACCAGGCTGAGCAGCTGGCCGACGGACAGACAGCCGAAATAAACGCTTCCCCTCGGATCACCGCGCAGAAATTCGATCATGAATCTGAGTATGCCGTACAGGATCAGATAAAGGCTGAAGTTTTCGCCGTGGAAGCGGCGTTTCCAGAGCATCCGGTACAGAATCACGAAGATCAGAAGATCCCCGGCGCTTTCAAAAATCTGAGTCGGCAGGCGAAGAAGCCCGTCCCGCAGCTCAGGAAAAACGATCCCGTAAGTATCAGATACCTGACCATAGCAACAGCCGTTCAGGAAACAGCCGATCCGGCCGATGGACTGGCCAAGTGCCACCACCGGGACCACCGCGTCGGCAAGCTCGAAAAAATCGTAATGCCTGAGCCGCGCAAAACAATATCCTCCGATCAGACCTCCGATGAAACCGCCGTAAAAGACCAGTCCGCCTTTGTAAATTTTGAAAATTTCCAGAGGATTGTCCAGAAAATAGCTCCCGCTGTTCAATACATAGAAAATCCTGGCTCCCAGGATCGAACTGACAATGATCACCAGTGCCAGATCGTAAACCAGGTCCACAGTCTTGTTCATGCGCACGAAGATGCGCCTACTGAGATAGATCCCGGCCAGAAATGCCAGGGCAATCATCAGGCCATAGGAATACAGGGTGATCGGTCCCAGTTTAAACAGGATCTGATGCAAACTTCACCTCTTTTTTCTCTCTCAGGATATACCAGAAAATGAGCACAAGTCCAATGTCAATGGACAGATCTGCCAGGTTGAAGATCGGAAATCCCCTGAGATGGATAAAATCAATCACATAGCCCCATGACAGGCGATCAGCCAGATTTCCAAGCGCTCCTCCAAGTAAACAGCCATAGGCTAACTTCAGGTAGGCAGGTTTATGACTGCAGTCGCAACTGAGGATGAAGAGGATGATGATGGCGCTCAGCGCCACGGCGATGAACAGCCATTGCTGGCGCTGGAAAATCCCGAATGCGGCGCCGAAATTCTTGGTATATTCCAGTCCGAGCAGGCTGCCCAGCAATGGCTTCGGGAGAAGCCCGCAGAGCTGGTCAGTGGCGATCCGCTTAGTGTACCAGTCCCCTGCAAAAAGCAGGAGGGCAGGAAGATAAGATATAAATCCCCGGCGAACTATCCTGACTGATCTCCTGAGTACAAAAAAAGGCCAGACTGAGACTAAACCGATAATTACGACCAGTCCGAGCAGAATATACAGCAGCACCCGTTTCATGCACCAAGTTCACCGAGGCATCTGGGGCAGATCTCTTTTCCGTTCAGCTGTTTATACTGCCAGCAGCGTGGGCACTTGTCGCCTGGAGCTTTTCTCACCAGAAACTGATTTTTCCTGCCCTCGTCCCAGATCGCCTTTTCTTCAGTCCCTGGTTCTGTCCTGAGCGAAACTTGAGATACGATCAGGATTTCTCTGAGGCAGTCCAGATTGCGTTCAAGCAGGGCTTTGTGTTCTTCCGAATAGATCAGGATTTCGGCGTCCAGTGAATGTCCGATCAGTTTTTCAGTACGGGCGGCTTCCAGAGCTACGGCAGCGGATATTTTCAGGGACGACAGCAGATCGAATCTGGCTTTCAAACCGGTATCCACCTGAAAATCCAGTAGAGGCCAGTTCGAAAGATAGACGCTTTCTGTTTTTTCGCCCGGGATGTGCCGCCAGATTTCCTCAGCTGTAAAGGAAAGGAGCGGCGCGATGATCGTATTCAGGGTCATTAAAAGCTCGTAGATAGATGACTGCGCGCTGCGCCTTTTCCTGGAATCGGTCTTAGAAGTGTAAAGTCTGTCCTTGATGATGTCCAGATAGAACGAACTCAGGTCCAGGGCGCAGAAATTATTGAGAAGCTGCAGGATCTTGTAGAACTCATAGGATTCATAGCAGGCAGTCACTTTCTCAGTCAGATCCTTCAATCTATACATGATGTAACGGTCCAGTTCCTCCCTTTCATCCAGAGGGACTGCATCCGAGCGGTCAAAATAGCGGTTAGCTGCTTTGTCGTAAAGATTGGCGAGCAGAAATCGCACGGTATTGCGGATCTTCCGATAGGAGTCAGCCATCTGAGCCATGATCTGCTTGGAGATCCGGATGTCTTCCTGATAGTCACTGGAAGCCACCCAGAGTCTGAGCACATCTGCTCCATATTGCTTTATCATTTCTTCGGGGGCAATCACATTCCCCAGCGACTTGGACATCTTCCTGCCATCCCCGTCCACTACAAAACCATGGGTAAGCACATTCCTGTAAGGCGGTTTGTCAAAGGCCGCCATCGAAGTCAGCAGCGAAGTCTGGAACCAGCCCCTGTGCTGGTCTGAACCTTCCAGATAGAGATCTGAAGGCCAGGACAGGTCCGGCCACTGGTTGAGCACCGCCCAGTGAGAAGTTCCCGAATCAAACCAGACGTCCAGGATGTCCCGCTCCTTGCGGAACTTGATTCCACCGCATTTCGGGCATTTGAATCCTTTGGGGATGAAGCTTTCAGCAGATTCGGTCCACCAGCAGTCGCAGCCATCTTTTTTTACCCTGGCGATCACATTGCCGATGATTCCCGGGTCCAGGATGGCCTCTTCGCAGGACTCGCAATATACAGCCGGGATCGGCACTCCCCAGACACGCTGCCTGGAAATGCACCAGTCCGGACGATTGGCGATCATTGAAGTGATGCGGGTATACCCTATTTCCGGGATCCAGCGCACTGTTTCGCAGGCCTTCGAAGCATCATTCCTGAGGTTTCCTTCTTCCACGCGGATGAACCATTGCGGGGTGGCACGGAAAATCACAGGCTTCTTGCAGCGCCAGCAGTGTGGGTATTGATGGACAATTTCAGCAGATCCAAGCAATGCCGATTTTTCTGCCAGGATCTTTACAACATCCGGATTGGCGGCTTCGACATGCTTCCCTTTCAGAGAAGGAAAACCGTCGTCAAACCTGCCGCGTTCATCCACCGGAGAAATAATTTCCAGATTGTATTTCTGCCCAACGCTATAATCTTCAGATCCATGGCCGGGTGCCGTGTGCACACATCCGGTACCTGTCTCCAGGGTCACATGCCCCCCGAGGATCACGAGGGATTCACGTTCAATAAATGGATGGGCTGCTTTCAGCCCTTCCAGGTCCCTGCCTTTGTATTTACCCGTGATCTGTGCTTTCCCTGGTTCAAAGTTCACTCCCGCCAGGAATGAGCTGTAAAGTCCTTCAGCTACTATGTAGACAGCGCCTTCATAGGCAAAAGAAACATAGTCGAAGTCCGGATGCAGGCAGATCGCCACATTACCTGGAAGTGTCCAGGGCGTAGTGGTCCAGATCACGAAGTAGGTTTCAGCCGGCAGGTCACGGAAGCTGTCTTTCAGCTTGAATCGCACGAAAATCGAGGGGGATTTGTGGTCTTCATATTCAATCTCTGCTTCGGCGAGCGCAGTGACGCAATGGGGACACCAGTGTATCGGCTTGCGGTTTTTGTAAACAAAGCCACGTTCAACCAGCCTTAGGAATACTTCAAGTTCCTTTGCTTCGTATTCAGGCAGGAAAGTGAGATATGGATTCGCATAGTCGGCAAGCGTACCCAGCCTGACAAACTGCTCCTGCTGGATTTTCTGGAATTTAGAGGCATACTCTCTGCATGTTTTCCTGATCTTCAGAGGATCAGTTTCTCCCTTGAGCTGTTCCATGGCCTTGAGTTCTATCGGGAGGCCGTGGGTATCCCAGCCGGGTGTATACGGCACATGGAAGCCACGCAGGCTTTTGTACTTGACTACTATGTCCTTAAGTATCTTGTTCAAGGCAGTTCCGATATGGATGTGTCCGTTGGCATAAGGAGGTCCGTCGTGGAAAATGAACTTGGGATTCAGGCGGTTTCTGGACATGACCTTCTCATAAAGTTTTATCTCGCTCCAGTATTTCAGAATCTCAGGTTCGCGTTCAGGAAGGCTCGCTTTCATGGGAAAATCGGTCTTGGGAAGATTCAATGTATCGCCGTAATCCATAATAACCTCCTCGAAATCGAATTAAAACATATCATTTTATGCCCGGCAAGGCAAGATATTCCAGTTAAACGAATGTTAAAAAAGAAGAATCAGAACCGCTCGGCTGCAGGGTTGATTTCCTTCTGCTTGCTGCTTCTGAGCTGTCCCTGTTGGTCCCAGATATAGACTTCCTGAAAGTTTTTAAGTGTAATATCCTTGATCCCGAGTTTATCAGTGAATTTCAAGGCCCCGCTCTGAACAACTATCCGGATCGGGTGGTTGGCTTTGAAATCATCAGAGGCATGGATACTGTCAATCTTGACCATGGTTCGGACCAGGTTTTCCAGTACTAATTTACCGAGCGGAGTATTGATCTCCATCCCGCCCTTGCCTTTCGGAAGGCAGACCACCAGTTCCCCGCTCTGAAAATCTATCTTTAAATTCAATGCCGAGTATTCAGGATTATCGGATTCAGCCAGGGAAATGCCTGTCAATCCAATTTCAGTCTGCCCGAACAGCTTGACATAGCTAAGATCAGGAAACTTGGCAACGACTTCCGCGGAGTCGCTGGTCCTGAGTTTGTCATTCTCTGCAAACTTCTGGTTCGGGTCGAGTTTATCGTAAAATCCCGTGTCTTTCTTGAAAAGTTCCACTTTGCCGATGATGCCTTCAAACGACCCGCACATGCGCTCTACTGTAGTTTTTTGATTGCTCGCCGAAGCTTTAAAATAGATCATCATGCTGAAGCCGATGATCACGAACAGGAAAATCGTCAGAGAAAGCATCATCAGGCGGAACTGCTTTTTCTTGCTTTCCTGCTCTTTTTCTTTTTTTTCGACTTTTACCCGTTGGGTGCGCTTGCGCCTTCGCAGCTCAGCGCTTTCCACATTCACATTGGACCAGTCAGCCACTTTAGCCCTCCGAAATTTCCTGTAGGGCTTAAAACTACAGGTTCTAGCTTGCTTATAATAAATCCATCACAAATCCAAAGGTCTGTTAATGTTTTTTACCACACCAGGGTCATTGATTTCAACTGTGAGCACTTTCTCCAGATTTTTCCAGACGACCTCTCTGGCACCAATCTCAAGCGAAGCTCCCAGAAGTGGACCAAAATACCCTTTCCCGAAAACCACAGGGTGTCCTTTTTCTTTCTTGTAAGTGGGGATCAGGATCAGGTCAGGATTTTCCCCGTGAACTTCTTTCAGCCGGATCAGAGTATCCACTTTGACCAGCGGGTGATCGACAGGATAAAGCATGATCGGGACAGGATCCCCGAGGAAATTCAACGCTTTCTTCAGGGATGAAAGCGGACCTGCCTGAAAATCCTCATTCCTGACCAGATCCAGATCGAGCTTGGAATAAATCGGATGCAACAAATCGTAATCGCAGCCCAGTACGAGCAGAATCCGCTGAAATCCTGCTGATTTAAGATTATCAATGATCAGGTCACCGAATCTTCTGCCTGCCAATTCAGCAAGAATTTTAGGTTTTCCCATGCGCCTGGACTCGCCAGCTGCCAGTATTACGGGAATCAGGTTATTCAATGCGATAAGCCTTCTCGCCAACCACCAGGATCATCTTGTCTCCTAAAGACAGGAACGCTGCCAGCGAGGGGTTTTCCTTGATCAGGGCAAAATATTCCGAACTGAATACTTTGATCAATATTTCTTTCAGGCCTTCTTTGTACTGTGTGTCCTGCCAGAATTCACCCTTTTTAATAAAAGTCCTTCCCCCGACAGCCTTGATGCCTATTTTTTCGGCTTCCTTTCTGCTCTCACCGGCAATTCCGCCTCCCCAAAGCTCGTTCAGGCTCTTGCTGAGGGCTACCGCTCCTGCCCCTGTCGCATCCATCCTGGACTGAAGCACTTCACGCTCCCGCTCGAATTTCTGGTCTTCCACCACCAGAAATGAGGTATACGGAGTGACAATCCCGTATTTCAGGGCGAGCTTTTTGATTTCATCGATTAGTTCGCGATTGCTGCCGTTTTTCCTGATCTGATCCAGCAGATAGGCTACCCTTCTCTGTGCGTAAAGGAGAGGCAGAAAGCTCTCTTCCATGTCGGATCCGCCAAGATCCCACGAATATTCGCCGGTAAATTTTTCATCGCCATGCCTGCCGTTCAAGACCAGCGCCAGCTTGCTGCACTTCTGGCACTTCCCTACAAGCAGCATGGGGCTGCCCGCGAAAAGGTCAGGAATTGCACCGGGGTAATGTTCTACATCTGAAGGTTTGAAGGAAAGTGAGATCCCGGTGAGAACCGGGGAACTGATCTTCTGATAAAAAGATGAAATCTTCAGTTCCATTTCCTCCTCTTCGGAGAGATAATCGCTCGCCCCGCCATTATCAGAGGAGAGATTATCAAGAAGGTATGAATTAAGATCAGCTCCGATACCCAGTGTAAAAATCCTGGATCTGATCTGATTGAGTTCCTTGGTTTTTCTGAGGATTTCACCTGGTTCCGTCAATTCAAGGGTCGGTTCGCCGTCTGTAATAAAAACAAGATAATGGGGAAGTTCAGCTTTGGAAAAAGAATTCAGCGCCTGCTCCAGGGCTCCGGAAATATTGGTGCCTCCAAGGGAACTGATTTTGTCCAGAAATTCGCAGGAATTCTTGATGTTTTCCGGATCGGCCGGCAGTACCTTTTCTGAAAAGGCTTTCACCGAAGTGGCAAAGGTGAGAAGGTTGAAGCTGTCAGCGGCCTTCAGACTTTTCAGGCAGAAATTCAGTGCTTTCCGAGCCTGGTCAAGTTTTTTCCCGACCATGCTGCCGGAAGTGTCCAGTGCGAAGATGATCTCCTTGGTCACTGCCTGAACATTCGATTGATCAGGCGGGAAAATGCTCAGCAGAAAATAATCGTCCGCTCCTTCCCGATAGGAAATGAGTGAGGAGGAAAGTTCCTCGCCCAGAGTAAAATATGCCGTGAAATCGTGAGTCGCTTCGAAATTCCGGGCTTCGAAAGAGGCTTTAAGCCCGCCTTTTACATCAACCCGGTCCAGCTTGAATTCAGGGGAATACAGTCCTGCGATGCGTCTCTTCTGCTTCACATCCAGGCTGATCCTCAAAAGCGGGATATTGTCCCCGGCGTTGTGTTCGATCTTCAGAGGATAGAAATACCTGAAAGTCCTGGCATCACCCTTCAGAATCTCGTTATATTTCAGTACAATCCGCTTTTCCTCGCGGGGTTCGATCGGGAATATCGAGACCTTGAACAAACCCTGCCCGTAAAATTCCAGCAGAGCAGGATCACGGATTTTCCTGACTATTTCCTCGAAAATCGCTCTTGCTTTCTCTCGCTCCAGAATCTCGCCCTTTTGCAGCACTCCACCGATTTCAAAAGAAAATTCGCTGATGCTTGCGCCCACTGGAAGCGGAAAAATGTAAAGTCCTTCGATGCGCCGGTTAGTGGGATTCCTGAAGATCTCGTCCACCGAAGTTGTGGCGTGATTTTCCACTATCCGCACATCCACCAGGTGCTTTTCCAGCTTGAGATAAGGTGGTTCGGTGTCGATCCTGTCCGGGATCACGATGATTCCATCCGCATGGCAGAAGATTGAAGTGAAGAGAAGCAGCAGGATAAAGATTCGTTTCATCAAATCCTCCGAAACATTTTGTCCAGTGCACGGACCCCGATTCTGATCATCACAGGCCGTCCATGGGGACAGAAAAATGGATTTTTGAGCTTCTCCAACCCCTTGAGCAGTGAAATCATCTCGTCCGGCCGCAGGGGATCGCCGTTCTTGACCGCTCTGTGACAGGCAATCTTTTTGATCAGCTCTTCTTTCAGGAAATCGTAATTGTCTGAACCTGACTGTTTCATCACCTCAAACAACTGTTCGACTTCCTTTTGATTTACAAAGGCAGGAATTTCCGTGATCCTGATGGTATTGCCTCCGAAATCCTCCAACTGAATCCCGACTTTGGCAAACGCTTCCCTTCGTTCAAGCAGACTGTACTTAGCGGGTGGGGGAAGTTCCCGCACCACAGGAATCAAGAGTGGCTGGGAAGTCAACCCGACCAGATACATTTCCCGCAATGTTTCGAACAGGACTTTCTCGTGAGCAGCATGCTGATCGAGCAGGATCAGTTCGTCTTTCCATTCGCACAGGAGATAAGAGTTATTGAACTGTCCAATGATCCTGGCTTCTGAAAAATTGAAACGTTCGCTGACAATTTCAGGCTTGAATTCCGGGCTGAGCGAAAAAGGGAACACGGCTTCGCCGGAATTATTTGGCCTGTCCTCAGGAAACAGTGACCCTGTGACCGGCCCCGTTTCTCTTGTCAGTTCAATCCTTTCCCGCTCCAAAGTGCCGCCCGGATTATAAGAATGACTGCAGGTCAGTGCCAGGGAAACGGCTTTGACGATTTCGCCGAAAATTGTCTTTTCATGGACAAACTTGATTTCAAGCTTTGACGGGTGGACATTAATGTCGAAATGTTCTGGGGCGATTTCGAGGCACAATACGGCGGCTGGATATTTATTAACCATCAGGTAACCGCGGTATCCTTCCAGCAGAGCGGCCAGCAGAAAATTGCTCCGTATGTATCTCCTGTTCACAAGGAAATAAATACTGCCGCTTCTGGGATAGCTCAGATTCGGTTTTCCAACGAACCCTCTTATTTTCAGCGGATAATCTCCGGCAGCATGATTAACTTCCACGACATTGTCGCGGACTTCATTGCCAAGGGCGATTCCCAGCACTTCCTGCAGGCTCAGGTTGCCTGCAGTTTTGAGCTGCACCCGGCTGTTGTTGACAAGTGTGAAAGCCACTTCTGGAAATCCAAGCACATATCTGAGCAGAATTTCCAGAATCCCGTGGCTCTCGGCATGTGCGGATTTCAGGAACTTCTTTCTGGCAGGAGTATTATAGAACAAATCTCTGACTGTGATTGAAGTGCCTTCATTACAGCTCATCTGCTGAATCTTTTTCAGCTGTCCGCCCTCGATCCGCAGATAATTTCCCAGTGTGGAAGTATGCTCCCTGCTGTATACATCCAGTTTGGAGACACCTGCGATCGATGGAAGCGCTTCACCCCTGAAACCAAGAGTGTTGATCCTGTAAAGATCTTCCTCGCTGCCCAGTTTGGAAGTGGCATGCCGCTCAAAGGCCAGCAGCAGATCTTCATCCTGCATCCCGCAGCCGTTGTCAGCGACCTGAATCACTTTGGAGCCGCCATCCTTGATCTCGATCGAGATCCTGGAAGCCTCTGAATCAAGGGAATTTTCCACCAGTTCCTTGACTACATTTCCCGGACGTTCAATGATCTCGCCTGCTGCGATCTTATTGATCAGTTCGTCGTTCAGGCGAATGATTTTACCCATCTCAGAAAACCTTTCAAGATTGATGTAATTATTCTACTATATTTTCCAGGTTCACGCAGTACCTGAATCTCGCGTTCAGCAAAGGGTCCACCCGGGATCGATGCTTCGCCGCTGCAGTCCTTTTCCGGATTTATGGATGTGGTAAGCCGCCAGCGCGATCATGCCGGCATTGTCCATCGCCCATTTCCGCTCAGGCATCAGGACCTGAATTCCATGCTTTTCTCCGATCTTCAGACAACCGCTGCGCAGAAAGTTGTTGGCAGACACCCCTCCCGCAATCAGCAAGACTTTTGCTGAAAATTCCGTCAGGGCCTGCTTGATTTTGACAAGCAGCGGGTTGATCGCGGCAGTCTGAAAAGAGCAGCAGATGTCATTCAACCGGAAACTGTTCCGCTCAGTGAAGCTGCAGACTGCAGTCTTGAGCCCGCTGTAAGAAAATCTGTAATCCTTTTCTTTCAGGAAAGACTGGGGGAACTGATAGAGAACCGCCCCGCCCTCGGCTTTCTGTTCGATCTGCGGGCCGCCGGGATAATCCAGCGAAAGAAACCGGGCCACTTTATCAAAACATTCCCCCACCGAGTCGTCGATCGTTTCGCCAAGCATACGGTAACTGTGAGGACCCAGAGCCAGGATCAGAGCCGTGTGCCCGCCGGAAACAAGCAGGATCAGCCAGGGATAAGCAGGCAGCGGCGAACCATCCAGGAATACTGAGAAAACATGGCCTTCCAGATGATTCACCGGCAGGCAGGGGCAGCCAAGATGGGCTGAGAGGCCTGAGGCGAACTGGGCACCCACCAGCAGCGATCCTGAAAGGCCGGGGCCGAAAGTAGCGCCGATCAGGTCCAGATCTGAAGTCAGGACGCCGGTTTCAGAAAGCAGACGGTGGTAAAGGGGAATTATCTCCTTCAGATGCTCGCGGGAAGCCACTTCCGGAACTACCCCTCCAAAACGCTGGTGGGTGACTGTCTGTGAAGAAGTCAGGCAGCCGACCAGCCGTCCATCCCTGACCAGAGCCAGGGAAGTGTCATCACAGGAGGTTTCCACGCCAAGTACATTCATGCCTAAACTCTAGTTGAAAAGCGGTATTCAGTCAAATCCGGCGGAAATAGTTAAGGATTTTCTCGCTTTTTTCGATAATTCCTTAAAAGAACTCTTGCCGGGAGAAAATATGAAAAAATTCGTCTTTTTAGCGCTTCTCAGCCTGATCGCCACGCTGGTTTTGGGAAGCGAGGTCAATAATGATCAGGAAAAAGTGCTGGAACAGATGGGATTCAAGAACTACAATCCAGAGCAGGGCAAACCGGATCTGCAGAAGCCCGGTCAAAAAAAGATGGAAAAGGCAGCTGCCACAAAAGAGATAAAGCCCTCAGAGGAAGAAGCCACGGTCAGCGGCGGGGATGTCTTCGCCACAGTGATCGGTCCTTGCGGATACATCACAGTTCCCACCCAGAAACTGCTCAACACCCAGACCTGCAATGCCGGAATGCATGTATATTATCCTTCCAGCCAGGGCAAAGATCGCCTGGCTGAATACATGAAATTCAACTATGGATTCAATGAAAACTTCGAATTCGGGGCAACCAAATGCTTCACCACCCTTTCGGGAATGTCTAACCTCGACCCTTATTTCAGCTTCAAGGCGAGGCTGAAGGAAGATTTTATCCTGGGCGGCATTCTGGACACTTCTTCGCTTAAGGATGACATTAAGTACAAAAATTCATATTACTTCGCCTGGGGTCAGGACACTCCCAAATGCTCTTATACCCTGGGTGGCGGCATCAATACAGGAAAAAAGAATTGTTTCGCGCATTTCGGCAGTGCCAACTCCAGCGATTCTCAAAGAGGCTTCTTCCTGGCGGGAAGCAGCTTCAAACTGTCCGACAATCTGCAGGCCCTGATGGATTTCAACGGGGATTTTTACAGTTACGGGCTCAGATATTCCGAAGGAAATTTCGCCATTGATATGGACGTGATCCAGAAAGCCGACAACCTTGCTCTCCTCCCGATTTCCGGCGGCAGCAAGACCGTGTTCGGGCTGAGCATGAACTTTTAAGGAGGGGAAATGCGGAAGCTTCTGTTTTTTACACTGCTCGGAGTTCTTTCGTTCATAATCGCAAGCTGCAACGGGGATGGAAAAGATACGCTGGCCAGCAAATTCACGACTGCCACCTCTAGTCCGGGAGTGGTTTCCACCACAGTCACCAACACCACGACCACCAGCACCCAGACCGCTCAGAAATATGCGGATGTTTACGGGATAGTCACCGATAATTACGGCATTCCGATCAACGGAGTGATGATTGAGATGACTTCAGTGAACAACTCGTCTCTGATCTATCAGGCTCAGACAAAATCCGAAACTAAAGAAGTGACATTCGGAACTTCAGGTTCGATTCTGACATACAATTTCATGGTCAGCAGCATGGTCAGCGACGTCTATACTGTTAAAATGAATAAAGCCGGTTACATGGAGAAGGACTTCCTGCTTCAGATCCAGAATGAAAATACTTTCTTCACGGCAGAAGTCTATAACAACCTGTCCACCAACCTGGGCGTGATCAGCGCACATTACAATGGAAACAATGATCTGCCGTCAGCAGCAGCCAATGTCAAAGAAATCGTCCTGTCCAATTATCTGACTCAAGACGGGCTCGAAGTCTCCAGCACCCCAACCATGCAGATTATTCTTCCCCCAAAGGGCTATGTTGCAGGAAACTTCAAATTTGAGAATCTGCCTGAAACAGTCGAATACATAAAAAAAGTGATGCACCCGGACGGGTCGACCGAAGAATATCAGATGAAGACGCATTACAGGATCAAGCTCAGCATCCTCAACAATGCCACCGGGCTCCAGGAAAATGTGGCAGGGGACGATATCAACGTCAAAGCAGGCGAAACAACACTTGTGGAAATTTTCCCGGCATCCCAGAATTCAGTGGCTACGATTCCTAATCTAGTCAGCCCTCCCAACACCAGCGAAGTCTATGAGGAAACTCCGATCTTCTCATGGGAATCAGTCAGCGGAGCCTCGAAATACGAACTGGTCGTTGCAGAAGATGTCGACAATGATGATTCGTACGAACCCTCAGACCCGATCGTCTGGCAGTCAATCATCAAAAACTCGACATCTATTATTTACTCCCAGATCAATCAGGACACACCTCTGGTTTACAATTCCAGCACTCTCGGTATTTATACGGGAAATATCCCTGCGCTCAAGGAAAACACCCGGTATTTCTGGTGTGTAAGGGCTGAAGTAATCTCATGGAAGTCCCCCAGTTCGGTCTTTAGATTCGTGAAGAGGAAGATGACGCCGCCACAGCCGATCTCGCCTGAAAACGGCAGCTACATAGCCAGTTTGAATCCGAACTTTTCCTGGTCAATGAGCTCAGGCTGCAATCAGTATGTGCTGGAACTGGCTTCCACTCCTGAAGTCAACGGTTCGATTGTAAAATCTGTTTTCTGGCAATTTACTGATGTATTGTTGAATAACGTGATTGCCATCAATAAAACCTATACCGGAACAGTGTCGCTCACCCGTGGATGTACTTATTATTGGAGAGTTGCAGGGTCTGTAGCCCACAATATTCCAACCGCCTGGTCTGAGTGGCGTTCCTTCACGCTCCTGCTTGCTCCACCTGCGCCGGTATTTGTTTCCGCCACATACCATCAGGCATCCGGACTGGTTCAGCTGCAGTGGACGACGGCATTGGGTGCTGACGTTGATGCTATGAATGACGCGCATGTCTCAGGGTTCAATGTGGATCAGGTAGACACTGAGATCAAACCTGACTGGATCATGTACTGGGATACTACTACAGCACCCCCATATTCATACAGTACGACCGTCACCACAACCGAAGCCCATACTTTCCAGGTTACCACCTGGTCTACTGCAGTTGTGGAAAGCGGCTCGCGCTCAATCAGTACTGGAGACATGACACAAGCGCCATGATTGATGGTCTAACTTAACACTATTACTCGGTTACCCTCCTGAAAAAGAGAGAGCACTAAAAAAGCTCTCTCTTTTACTTTAGAACCGGTTCCAGTTTGGCCAGTTTGCCCTGAAAAGGCGGCCTTACAATCCCGTGCTCTGTGATGATCGCGCTGATCAGCTCTGCCGGGGTCACATCAAAGGCCGGATTTTTGACTTTCACGCCCAGGGGAGCGATTCTCTTCCCTCTGATAGTGGTGATTTCGCACTCCGGCCGCTCTTCGATCGGAATCAGCTCGCCTGATTTCAAGGTCAGGTCAAAAGTGGAGACAGGGGCTGCCACGAAAAACGGGATGTTGTGATACGAAGCCAGCACAGCCAGGGAATAAGTGCCGATTTTATTCGCAGTGTCCCCGTTTGCCGCGATGCGGTCTGCGCCTACAATCACTTTCCGGATTTCACCTTTTTTCATCATATATCCGGCCATATTGTCACAGATCAGATAACATTCGATCCCCATTTTCATTATTTCCAGAGCCGTGATTCTGGCTCCCTGGAGATAAGGTCTGGTCTCATCGATGAAAACCCGGATCTTTTTCCCGGATTCATGGGCTGACCGGATCACTCCCAGAGCCGTCCCCCAGCCGGCTGTGGCTAGAGCCCCGGCATTGCAGTGGGTCAGTATCCCGTCACCGTGGGCGATCAGTTCAGCACCTGCTGCGCCGATCTTTCTGCAGAGGCTCAGATCCTCGCAATCGATCCGGACCGCTTCCCTGAGCATCAGTATCGCTATCTCCAAGGAAGGCAATGCTGAGTTGGAATAGAGTTTTCTCATCCGCTCCAGCGCCCAGGCCAGATTCACGGCTGTCGGCCGGGTGCTGCGCAGAAGCTCGGCTGAGCGCTCCATTTTTTTTACAAAGGCGCGGTTACCCTCAAATTCCCGTGCTGCCAGAGCCATCCCATAGGCTGCAGTCACACCGATCGCAGGAGCCCCTCTGACGATCATTTTCCTGATCGCCCGTGCCACCTGTTTCACGGTTCTGCAGGGGATGTACTCGATTTTCAGGGGAAGTTTCAACTGATTGAGGAGAAAGAGGGTCCCATCTTCGAAATAAAAGGTTTTAAGATCTTTCCTTGCGTTCGTCATCTTCAGTCTCCAGAAGGTCATGATAGCGCTTGATCACGCCCAGGAGTTCGTCGCGCACCAGTTTTTTCTGCCGCTTCAGCATCCTGATCTTGTTGGTGAGTTCCCTGGCTTCCTGCCTGGCTTCCTCCACTACACGCTCTGCGTTCAATTCAGCCTCGCGCAGAATGATGTCGGATTTCCGGACAGCGTCCTCCCGGACTTCGGTCGAGGTTTTCTGCGCTGAAACCAGGGTCTTTTTCAGGTTTGTTTCCATTTCCGCATAGCCTGCGAGCTTGTTTTCCATCAGGCCGAGCTTCTTTTTAAGAGCCTGGTTTTCAGCGAAAAGCTTCTCATAATCCTGGGAGATGCGGATGATGAATTCTTCCACCTCGTGGACATCATAACCCCGGAACGACTGATTGAACTTGATCCTGGACAGTTCAATTGGGGTAATCATATCGTCTTCCTTTTCATGATGTCTTGCAGCCGGATTGAAAGGCAGAATTTCAAGTGTTGAATCTTGAATTTTAAATTACAGATTTGACACGCCATCTTGATTTTTTCTCCATTCAAAATTCAGCATTCAGCATTCAACATTTTGGATCTCTGCACTTCATCCCATCCTCAGGAGATTGATCACAACCTCCATCAGGAGATTCAGCAGAAAAAAGGCGATCACCGGGGAAAGGTCGATCCCCATGCCGTTCATGGGCAGTACAATTCTCAGGCGGGATAATAATGGTTCAGTGAAATCATGGACAAAATCGGAAAAACTGTTCCCCCGTTCCTGGCCGAGCCAGGAGAGGACCACTCTGATCCCGATCAGCACCTGGAAGCTGATAAATACCGCTACGATCAGCCTTTCCATCAATCCTTACCGAAGATTTCTTCTTCCGGTTTTCCCCGTTCAACTTTGAAACTGACAAAGGAGGGAGCGAAAAAGAAAGTGTTTTCGGAAAGTTTCTGCAGGTTGCCGTTGAGGGCATAAATCGTACCGCAGACGAAATCGATCGCCCTTTTGCGCTCGTCTGAGGTCAGCCTGGACAGATCAGCGATCACTCCCTGCTGTTCCTTGAGCCTGGTAGTAATCTTGACCACCTCATCATAATTGGCAATCGCAAGCACGCTGACTTCGAGCTTGAGCTTCGGTGGAGCGGGTTTATTTTCGGCAGGTTCCTCCTGCTCATCCTCTTCATAATCCTCAAAAGTGAAAAAATCCCAGACTTTTTTGAGAAACTTGTTCACTTACCCTCTCCTTTCACCGAATATTCCACGTCCGATTCTTATAATGCTGGTACCTTCATTGAGAGCGATCTGAAAATCGTCGCTCATTCCCATTGAAAGATATTTTACAGCAGTCTCTCCCGTATCTTCAATAATCTGCTTAACTTTTTTCAAAGCCCTGAAAGAGGAAATGATCGGTTCCCTGTCTTCAACAAACGGAGCCATTGTCATCAATCCCTGAAAATCGAGATGTTCGAGTTTCAGGATTTCAGAGACCAGCAAGGGGGCAGCAGCGGTCTCCACACCCTGTTTCCCTTCTTCAGGGGAAGTCTTGACTTCAAGCAGCACTTTCACAGTCAAGCCGGATTGGCCTGCCCGTCTGTCGATTTCGCAGGCAAGGCTGAGACTGTCCACTGAGTGCACCAGGAACACTTTGCCGCAGATGTATTTGACCTTGTTCTTCTGCAGGCTCCCGATGAAATGCCAGCGGATGTCTGCCGGCAGAACCGGGTATTTCGACTGGAATTCCTGCACCCGGTTTTCTCCGAAATCCCTGATCCCGCAATCATAAGCGGCCTTGATGGCTTCCACTGTCTGGTTTTTAGAGACCGCAACCAGAATCGCCTCAGGGTTCGCTGAAGCGGCAATTACAGCTTGGATCTTCCTGATGTTTTCTGCGATGACTGCCGGAGTCTCCATGGCAGCATTATATCAGATTTTCGAAAAATCCACTTCCGGCTTTTGCTCGCCTCTGCAGGCAAAGCTCGCTTCCAGAGCAGTGCATTGCGCTGGTTTGAAGGTATGGATCGCACAGAACCCTGTCCTGCGGTCGAAAAAAATACAGTAGCAGCCTGCCAGTTTGGTGCTGCTCAGCCTGCGCTGACTGTTCTCATCCAGAAGATAGAAGTAGAGCTTCCCCTTCTTTTCGTACAAATATTCATCAGGCTCAGGAAACTTCTTCCTGAATCTCGCAAGATCCGAAGCTGTAAGTTCAGGCACGAATCTGCAGCAAGCCCCGCAGTTTCTGCAGGGAAGCTGTTTGACTTTCTCCCTGTCAAATTTCCGGGAGAGAATCTTTTTCCGGCAGACCGGGCAGAGAAAATCAGTTTCCCGGAAATTAAAAATATGGAATTCCGAACTGCAGTGCGGGCACCGGCATTTAAAAGGCATGAATTCATTATATCAGATCTTATTTTTTGTTCCGCCTGATTTTCCATATATCTTCAGCGCGCAGAGTTCACCGCACATCGAACAGGTCTCGCGGTCGGCAAGCTGCACGCTTTCACGGTAATCCCTGAACTTCACAGGATCAAGGGCGAATTTCTCCTGTTTTTTCCAGTCAAATGCCGCTCTGGCCTGATCCATCATGAGATTCCTATCCCAGGCTTTCCGGACACCCTTCTCCAGGTCTCCGATCTGTGCCGCGATCCTTGCAGCCATCAATCCTTCGCGGATGTCGCCAAGGTCAGGCAGCCTCAGGTGCTCCGCAGGAGTGACACAGCAGAGAAAATCCGCTCCAGCCGCAGCCGCGAGAGCTCCTCCCACAGCTGCGCAGATATGGTCGTAACCGGGGGCGACATCGGCCGGTATCGGACCAAGCACATAGAACGGCGCGCCTCCACAGAGTTTCTTTTCAAGTTCCATGTTGGCTTTAATTTCAGAGCGCGGGACATGCCCCGGCCCTTCGATCATCACCTGCACTCCTTTCCCGATGGCCCTGTCCCTGAGTTCCCCCATCAGCAGAAGTTCTGAAATCTGGGACCTGTCGGTGGCGTCGAAAATGCAGCCTGGTCTCAACCCGTCGCCCAGGCTTAGCACTACATTCCGGCCGGCCATGATCTCCAGCAGTTCGTCAAAATGAGTCAGAAAAGGGTTTTCAGCATTGTTTTTGGACATCCAGTACGACAGAAAACTGCCTCCGCGGCTGACGATCCCCAAAAGCCGCCTCTTTAGCTCGAGTTTTCTGACAGTTTCCAGCGTCACGCCAGCGTGAACGGTCATGAAATCCACACCTTCATCGGCCTGGCCGGCTACAATGTCAAGCATTTCAGCCGCCTGCATCAGGGCAAAATCTCCGTACTTTTTTTGTGCCTTTAGATATGCCTCATAAATCGGCACTGTCCCTAAAGGGATCGAGGACCGCTTCAGAATCTCTTGCCTGATTTTTTTCAAGTCTCCTGCTGTGGAAAGATCCATTACGGCATCAGCGCCGTATTTTTCACATACTTCCAGCTTCAAAAACTCGTCTTCAATGCAATTCAGGTCTCCGGAAGTGCCCAGATTGACATTAACCCTGGTCGGAAGATTTTTTCCGATTCCCACAGGTTCAATCTGCCGCTGGCGGTTTTTCAGATAAACTACTGATCCAGCCAGAAAATTCATTTTCAAGGTCTGAAAATCAAGATTCTCTTTCACGGCGATCTTTTTCAGGGCATTTTCCTGCGAATTATCTTTTGCTTTCATACTTTCTCCTTATTTTTCGAATTTTCCTGATGCATTTCACAGGATCTATGTTCATGCTGAGAGCAGTCATGAATGCCAGCCTGAATTGACCCAGGCTGTAAATCTCTTCAAAATTTCGCTCAGAAATTCCTCCGACTGCAAACAAGGGAACAGTTAAATCCAGTTTCCCTGCTTCATTTAATGCCTGCAGTCCGACAATCGGCTCAGCCTTTTCTTTACTCAGGCAGGAAAATACCGGTCCCAGAGCCAGGTAATCGGCTTCCCCCCCTGCAGATTTCAATTGAGCGATGCTGTGGACTGATAACCCGATTATCCTGGAATAACCAAGCATTTTCCTGGCTTCGGCAGCAGGAATGTCGTCCTGGCCAAGATGCACTCCATCAGCGCAGGAGAGCATCGCCAGATCCGGCCGGTCATTGATCAGAAAAGTCACTCCATATGCTTCAGTGATTTTTCTGATTCTGACGGCAGACTCCAGGGCGCGGGCATCAGGCCAGTGCTTAGGCCTGAATTGAATGATTTCAACTCCTGCGCGGCAGGCTTTTTCTGCAATCAGTTCAGGTTCTTCCCTGCAGTACTTCGGGGTCAGGATCAGATACAGCTCCCTGTCGATCAAAGTTTTTACCCTGAAACCCGATTCAATTTCGTAAAGGCTGAAGCGTATTTTCTGCCAGAATCCACTGTTGCAGGAGCAGACTTTGCAATATTCTTCCAGTACTCTGGCTGCTTCCTGACAGCGTTTGAAATTGGCGGTCACAACCCTGGCCAGGCTTTTTCGATTGCCTCCTGATCTATTTTTCCCAGGATCAAGCTGGGTGTTCCTGGCAGGTAAAAATCCGATTTTTTCAGCCTGAACAGCCACTCTGTGCCTCAGCCGGTACAGTTCCCCTCCTGCGGCATCACAAGGAGCCAGGAATCTGTAATATTCTTCAATCACCCGTAACCCTTCCTGAAGCCGATTCAGATTTGCGTCTATGATCTGCAGCAATCAAACCTCCATTTTTTTCCCTTTCAGCTCGCGGATGATCAATTCAGCCACCTTTTTCCCGGATTGCAGCATCCCGCCGAAAATCGGCCCCATCCTGGGAGCTCCATAGGCCGCGCTGGCTGCCATCCCGGAAACAAAAAGACCTGGGAAGATTTCGCCGGTATGTTCCACCACCAGGGCTTCAGCTGACTCAGCTTCCATCGAGCGCTCGCCCATCACTTTGCCGGTAGGAGTATTGAGCTTCAGGTCGTTTTTCCGGACAAGCGTCTGCAGGATCTCCAGCGGATGCCCGGTAGCTTCCAGGCAGATTTTCGCTTCGACTGCCAGCGGATCCACATGCAGCCCGGTCATTTCCACAGGAGTCCAGTTGATCACAAAGCCGCAGACCCTGCCGTGCCTGACAATCAGATCTTCCACGGCAATTGTGTTGAAAATAAAGGCCCCGGCCTTCCTGGCCTGAAATACCAGGGCCGCTGTGGCTTCCACTGAGTCGGCAGTATGATATCCGGCTTGATATCGCTCTGTGGTTACTCCCATTGATTCCAGGATGTTTTTTCCTTCATCTCCCACCACAATCTCGTTGAACAGCATTCCTCCACCCCAGATGCCGCCTCCGACAGAGAGCTTTTTTTCGAACAGAGCGGTTTTCAGTCCGCTTTCAGCCAGATATCTGGCTGCAACCAGGCCGGATGGCCCTCCTCCTGCGATCGCCACATCCAGTTCCAGGCAGTTCTGCAGCTTCTGGAAATAGCGGGAAATGATTGCCTTGCTGATCAGAGATTCTTTTAACATGGAGCCTCCTTCGATTTGCGAAGGAGAGCATGAAGAAATTGATGGATCATGCTCCCTACGCTGGTATTATCCAGATCAGGTTCTTAGGGTTGGTCTTACGACACTCTCAGTCCTGCCCGGCCGAAGCCGGATCAGAACACCCCTGCTGAAAGTTATGATATTGATACCAGCAGATTAATGCAAACGAGAAGTGACTGGTGATTAGAGCTCATTTCATAAGTCTGCATCGTCGCGTTGCCTTGCACAGACAAGCAGTTCGAGGCCATCCGGTCGCAGTTGATGCGGCGCATCATCAAGACCGGATAACGAAGAAATGCGCAGTCTGGTGCTGGCAACCCTCCGGGTTCGGGCTGCAAAATTCAAAAGCTTCGTTGCGGCTCGTCGTAAATGCACCACATTTCCTTCCTCACCGCGCCTAGCTTTTGAACCTTGGAGCTCCGAACGCGACTGATGCAGACTTATGAAATGGGCTCTAGTGATTAGTGAATGGAAAAGATATTCCGTACTAATCACCGATCACTATTCACTGTTCACTTCTGTTTGCCACAGTTGCTTCCATTTCGCCTGGTCTGGTAAGATTATCTTAATTACTGTAAAGAGGTCTGCCATGCATTCTTTCAAAGATATCAGGGAAAACCCCGAGCGTTTCAAGCTGGGCTGGCTCAAGCGTGGCCTGTATGAAGAGAAAATCCCGGTCGCTGAAGCTCTCTCGCTTGCACCTGAAATCAAGGTCCCGCTGCTTGAATTGATCATGGATCTGGACAAAAAAAGGCGCGACCTTCTCTACAGGGTGGAAGAGATCAAGCGCTTGAAAAACGAGGCCAGCAAGGAAATCGGAAAGTGCAAGAAAGAAGGACGCGACACTGCTCCGATCATAGGGAAAATGCAGGGACTGGGTGAAGAGGAAAAACAGAAAACCGATGAGCTGCGGGTGACTGAGGAGAATCTTAACACCCTGCTGGTGAGCACCCCAAACATTCCAGCTGCGGACGTTCCACCAGGCGACGACGAGTCTTTCAATCAGATCGTCAGGAGCCATGGCACGCCTGCAGTCTTTCAATTCGAGCCCCTGCCCCACTATGAACTGGGCGGAAAGCTCGGCATGATGGATTTTGACCGGGCCGGCAAGATTTCAGGCTCCCGTTTTTCCATCCTGTTCGACGATCTGGCGCTGCTGGAATGGTCGCTGATGCGCTTCATGCTCGACCAGCAGATGAGCAAAGGCTATCGCCTTACCCTGCCACCGTTCCTCATCAACGGTTCATCGATGTTCGGCACAGGCCAGCTGCCGAAATTTGCGGAGGATGCCTTCAAATGCGAAAAATGGGATCTCTATCTCGCTCCCACGGCGGAAGTGCCGGTCACCAATTTCCACCGCGATGAAATTCTGGAAGGTTCGCAGCTTCCGATCAGATACTGCGCCTATACTCCGTGCTTCAGAAGCGAAGCAGGTTCATATGGCAAAGATATGAAGGGCCTGATCAGGCAGCATCAGTTCAATAAAGTGGAACTGGTCAAGTTCACCCTGCCTGAAAAATCCGAAGAAGAGCATCAAAGCCTGCTCAGCGATGCAGAGGAAATACTCAGAAAGCTCCAGATCCCTTACAGAGTTTCTCTGCTCTGCTCGCGCGACATGGGGTTTTCCGCGGAGAAATGCTATGACATCGAAGTCTGGCTGCCTTCAGAAAAACGCTTCCGTGAAATCTCGTCCTGCAGCAATTTCGGCGACTTCCAGGCCAGGCGCGCCAATATCCGCTTCCGCAGGGAATCCACCGGAAAGCTGGAATTCGTGCATACTCTCAATGGATCCGGACTGGCCGTCGGCCGTACCCTGATCGCAGTGATGGAAAACTTCCAGCAGGAAGACGGATCGATCTCAGTCCCTGAAGTTTTAAGGCCGTATCTTGGCAAAGACCTGATCAAGAGGCAGCGATGATCAACCGCGAAGGGATCAAACTTTCCCTGCCTCTGATTGCGGGATTCCTGTTCCTGTCCGCTTTCGGAAAATCCAGGCTCAGCCTTATTTTCAGAAATATCTTTGGGCTGATCGCCATCTTCATTCTGTATTTTTTCCGCGATCCCAAACGCAAAACCCTTGCAGACGACAATATCCTTTACTCCCCGGCTGACGGCAGAATCACAATGATCAAAGAGCAGGATGACGGCTGGCTGGTGCACATTTTCATGTCCCCGTTCGATGTGCACATCAACCGCGCTCCCTGCAGAGGCCAGGTCGAATCCTTAAACTATGTCCCTGGAAAATGCCTGCCGGCCTTTAAAAAGGAAGCTCTCGAACAGAATGAGAGTAACACTACAGTGATCAAGAACGAAAATTTTTCCATTACTGTCAGGCAGATCTCCGGAATCCTCGCCCGCAAGATAGTCTGCTGGGTAAGCCAGGGTGAAGAAATCCGCCAGGGGCAGAAAATCGGGATGATCAAATTCGGTTCAGGCTGCCAGCTGACAGTGCCCAAGCATTTTTCCCTGGTCGTGTTCGAAGGGGAACATGTCAGGGCCGGCCTGACCCCGGTCGCTGTTCAAGCGGAAACCAAGTAATTTAAGTCATTTCATAGACAGGCTGCTCAAAAACGACCAGATGCAAGACATAAGAGGCTCTAACAAACAATTTGTAAGAGCCTCTAAACAACGAAGCAAATGGGCGTTTTTCAACAGCCTGCTACATTTCTTCCGGAGCCCTGATGCCTAAAAGATACAACCCGCCCTTGAGAGCATTCGCAGTCAGTTCGATCAGTTCCAGCCTGAAATCGCGTGATCTGCCTTCTGATTTGATTACAGGGCAGTTGGCATAAAATCGATTCAGGGCTCTGGAGATCAGGATCACGGCCTCTGCGATGAAGTGGGGCTTGTAATGCAGGGCAGCCTTGCTGATTTTTAAAGTATATAGAAAAATCTCTCTTAACAGTTCCCGTTCGTATTCATTGATTTGATCAGGCAGCACACCCTTCTCGAAGGTGCCGGCCTTTCTCAGAATGCTCCGGCAGCGTGCCTGGGCATACTGGACGTAAGGACCGGTCTCGCCTTCAAAATTCAGCATTTTCTCCCAGGTGAACACCACATTCTTGATCCGCTCGTTGACCAGGTCGCCGAAGATGATCGCTCCAGTACCGACTGATTCGGCGATCTCCTCTTTGTCAGGAAGATTCGGATTTTTTTCCTCTATTATTTGAAGCACTGTTTCCTTCGCTTCATTCATCACTTCGTCCATGAAGATCACATTGCCTTTGCGGGTGGACATTTTTTCCCCGGCAAAGCGGAACAGTCCGAAGTCTACATGCACCACCTGATCGGCCCAGTCGCAGCCAAGCTTCCTGATCACTTCTTTGAGTTGCTGAAAATGCATCTTCTGCTCTGAACCAACCACATAGACCAGTTTGTCGGCCTGCAGAAATTCGTGCCTGTAAAGCGCTGAAGCCAGGTCGCGGGTAAGATAGAGAGTGGTCCCGTCGCTCTTTTTAATCAGGGCCGGCGGCAGATTCTTGTCGTCCAGCATCACCACCAGGGCGCCCTCGCTTTCTACCAGGATTCCCTGCTCCTCGAGCCTGTGCACTGTTGAAGCGAGTTTGTCCTCATAGAAACTCTCGCCGAGATAATAGCTGAATTCAACCCCCAGCCGCTGATAGATGCGCCTGAATTCGGAAAGCGAGATCTCAATGAATTTTTTCCAGAGCATCCGGTTATCCGGATCATTGTTTTCGAGTTTCCTGAATTCTTCCCTGGCTCCTTCTTCAAGCGAGGTATCCAGTTCGGCTTCTGAATGGAATTTAACATAAAGTTCGAGCAGATATCTGATTCCCTCTGTTTCCAGTCTTTGCCCGTCGCCCCATCTGCGAAAGGCCCAGATCATCTTGCCGAATTGAGTTCCCCAGTCCCCGAGATGGTTGATTCCTATCACCTCATATCCGGAAGCAGTCATTATCCTGGAAAGGGAGTTGCCGATCGAAGTGGAGCGGAGATGCCCGATACTGAAAGGCTTGGCAATATTGGGTGAGGAAAAATCGATCACCACCCGCTGCCCGTTCTGTGGCAGAAAACCTATTTCAGTGCCACGCCTGTTCTGCTCCATCATCGCCCTGGAAAGTACGAGATCGTTAAAACGGAAATTCAAGTATCCGCCGGAAACGGACAGGGTGCATAAATTCATAATATCGGGATCGGTCGTCATTCTGGACATCAGATCCTGAGCTATTTCCTGAGGTTTTCTTTTCTGTTCTCTGGCCATCACGAAGCATGGGATTGCCAGATCTCCGAACTCAGCCTTGGGTATTTCACAGATCACGGCAGGGTCAAGCCCTGGGGGGAGCTGTTTAATCAAACAGCCGTATATTTCAGTCAGCAGATCGATCACTTCCCAGTCCTCTCTTCCGGCCCGGTTTCAAAATGCTCCAGCACTTTGTCCCAGGTTCCCTTTTTTTTCAGAATCAGCTCGATGGCTTCGCGTACGGCTCCAGACCCGCCTGCACGGGCCAGCACATGATCCACACGGTTTTTGACTTCCGGGACAGCCTGGCGCGGGGCCAGCGAGACGCCGCAGCAGAGGAGGGCAGACAGGTCATTCAGATCGTCTCCGACATAGGCGAGTTCCTGAAGGTTGAGTTCGTGCTGCCGGCAGATCAGTTTGAGTGCTTCCAGTTTGTTGCCGACACCCTGGAATACTCCGTCGATCTGAAGATCATCCGCTCTGCGCTTGACGATCCGGGATTTTCTTCCGGTGATGATGAAAACTTTGTATCCGGCTGAGCGCCAGACTGCTATGCCGAGCCCGTCCTGAACGTTGAAAGCCTTGAACGACTCACCGGCATCGCTGAAATACAGTAATCCGTCCGTGAGAACCCCGTCCACATCCAGAATCAGGGCTTTGATTTTCTTGTATTTTGCTGCCATGCCGGAAGGCTTCATTCTCCACCTTTACATTTTACAATTCAATCCTGATATTCCCCCGCCCCAGCAGGTCGTGCAGGTGCACTATCCCTTCCGGAGTGTCTCTCTCGACAACGACCAGGGCAGTGATGGAAAACTTTTCCATCATCTCCAGGGCGTCTGCGATCAGAGTTTCACCTTTGATACTCTTGGGTTTTCTGGACATGTATCCGGAAACCGGCATTGACAGTTCGAATTTTCCGCTCTGCAGGATGCGCCGGAGGTCGCCGTCAGTGAGAATTCCAGCCAGAAGATCCGCTCCTTCAGTCACCAGCGTGAATCCGAAACCTTTGTTGGTTATCTCAATCAGCGCATCAGAGAGGGGCTGACTGGATTTTACGCGTGGTATGCGGTCACCTGTATGCATCACATCGCGCACCCGGTTCAGCAGTTTCTGGCCCAGGCTTCCGCCTGGATGGAACTTGGCGAAATCCTGCTCCTGGACGTTTCTGACCCGTGCCACTGCGATCGCCAGGGCGTCACCCATGGCCAGCATGGCGGTAGTGGATGAAGTGGGCGCCAGATTGAGCGGGCAGGCTTCCTTTTCCACGCCGCAGTAAATCGCCAGATCCGAATTTCTGGAAAGAAATGAATCCAGATTGCCGACCAGCGAGATGATTCTGCCGCCAAGTCTGCGGATGAAAGGCACCAGCCGGATCACTTCCTGTGTCTCTCCGCTGTTGGAAAGCGCCAGGATCACGTCTTTCTCACGGATCATTCCCAGGTCGCCATGAATGGCTTCGGCGGGGTGCATGAAAGCCGAAGAAACTCCCAGGGACGCGAAGGTTGCAGATATCTTGCGGCCGATTAATCCTGATTTCCCCATTCCAGAGACGATCAGGGTGCCCTCACATCCGTCGATCATTTTGACCGCTTCATTGAATCTGCCGTCCAGGAAACCGCGTAGCCGCAGAATGGCCTGCGATTCGCTTTCCAGTACTGATTTTGCCAGCTCAATCACTGTTTACCACCCTGTATATCTCCGTGAGTTTTCTTAACAACTTATCCATTTCACTCAACCTGAACTGGTTGGATGCGTCGCAGAGGGCTTTGTCAGGTTCGGGATGGACTTCCATGAACAGGGCATTGGCTCCTGCAGCCAGGGCTGCTTTCGCGAGCAGCGGGATGTATTCACGTTCACCTGCGGTCCCTGACTCACCTGCGCCAGGCAGCTGCACGCTGTGTGTGGCGTCGAAAATCACTGGATATCCGGTTTTTTTCATGATTTCAAACGAGCGCATGTCCACTACCAGGTTATGATAGCCGAAACTTGCGCCCCGTTCAGTAAGCAGAATCCGCTGGTTTCCGCAGGCTTCGATTTTTTTCACCGCATGCCTGACATCCGAGGGGGCCAGGAATTGCCCTTTTTTGAGATTCACGACTTTGCCCGTCTCCGCGGCGGCAGTAAGCAGGTCGGTCTGGCGGCATAGAAACGCCGGGATCTGCAGTACATCAGCCACGGCTGCGATTATTTTCGCTTCAGACGGCTGATGGATATCTATCAGCAGCGGAACTTCCAGTTCCTTCTTCAGTTTCTCCAGGATGGGCAGTGATTTTTCCAGACCCGGTCCCCGATAGGCATCACCGGCGGAACGGTTAGCCTTGTCGTATGAAGTTTTGAAAATGAAGTTGATCCCCAGATCCTGGCAGATTTTCTTGAGCTCCAGTCCCACAGTCCTGAGAATCAATTCATCCGGTTCGATCACACAGGGTCCGGCAATCAGTGTCAGCGGTTCCCCGATCCCGATCCGTACTTTTGTGGAAATTGAAATTTTTTTTAGTGGCACCTTCGGCAAAACTCCCTTTTCGTGTTATCAGCAGGACCAATTTTATCCCATCCTGGTCGGAAAATTCAACTGGCAGATTGGAGAAACTTTTGAATTCCGGCCTGATTTTGATAAATTACTTATCAAATGATCAATAAATACATACTGGGAATTTCCGCATTTTACCATGATTCTGCCGCCTGCCTGCTGGCTGACGGAAAGATTGTGGCTGCAGCCCAGGAAGAGCGCTTCACCCGGATCAAGCATCATCATGATTTCCCGAAAAATGCGATCCAATACTGCCTTTCTGAAGCCGGCATCCTTCCGGCTGAACTTGAATCCATCGCGTTTTACGACAAACCGTTCGTCAAATTTGAACGGCTGCTGGAAACTTACCTCTGCTTCGCTCCCGCCGGACTAGCTTCATTCCTGACCTCAATTCCACCATGGATCTCAAAGAAACTGTGGCTGTCTGACCTGATCCGCAGGGAAACTGGATACTGCGGAAGGATTCTCTTCGCCGAGCATCACGAGTCACACGCGGCTTCCGCGTTTTTCCCCTCCCCTTTCGAACGGGCGGCCTTTCTGACTGTGGACGGGGTCGGCGAATGGGCCAGCAGCGCATTCGGGACCGGCGAAGGCAACCGCCTGAAAATCCTGTCTGAACAGCATTTTCCCCATTCCCTGGGGCTCCTTTATTCAGCTTTCACATTTTTCAGCGGCTTCAAGGTGAATTCAGGAGAATACAAGATCATGGGACTGGCTCCTTTCGGGGAACCGAAATTTGTAAAACAGATTTACGATCATCTGCTGGACCTGAAAGAAGACGGCTCGTTCAGACTGAACATGGAATATTTTGATTATTGCAGCGGGCTCACCATGACAAACGCTAAATTCGCTTCTCTTTTCGGGGGAAAACCCAGGCAGCCGGAAGCGGAAATCACTCAGCGGGAGATGGACCTGGCCCGCTCGATCCAGGAAGTCACAGAGGAAATCATGCTGAGGATGGCCAGGCATGTCAAAAAATCGACAAGGGAGAAGCAGCTCTGCCTCGCAGGCGGCGTAGCCCTGAACTGCGTGGCCAACGGGAAACTGCTCCGCTCCCGTATTTTCGATGACATCTGGATACAGCCTGCTGCCGGTGATGCCGGCGGAGCGCTGGGAGCGGCTTTTCTTGCTCACCATCATTACCTGGGGCTGCCGGCCCCGGCAAAGAACGGGGATCTGCAGAAAGGATCCTACCTCGGTCCTGCCTATAGTCAGGACTTTATCCGTAAATTTCTCGACGAACGCAAACTCCCGTATGTTGCAGCGGGAAATGATCTGCCTGACCTGATTTCCGAACAGCTGATCCAGGGCAAGGTGATCGGCTGGTTCAACGGCAGGATGGAATTCGGCCCGCGTTCCCTTGGCAGCCGCTCCATCATCGCAGATTCCAGAAATCCTGAAATGCAGAAGAAATTGAATCTCAAAATCAAGTTTCGGGAAGGATTCCGGCCTTTCGCTCCCTCAGTGCTTGCCGAAGAGACTTCCAACTGGTTTGATCTCGACCGGGAAAGCCCCTATATGCTCCTGACCGCAGATGTACTGCAGGGCAGGCGGTGTCGGATCACCGAATCAGAACAGAAACTTTTGGGGATCGACAAACTGAATGCGGTGAGGTCAAGCATTCCGGCTGTAACTCATCTGGATTATTCCGCCAGGATCCAGACCGTGAACAGGCTTGACAATCCGGATTACTATGCCCTGATTTCAGCCTTTTTCAAAAAAACCGGCTGCCCGGTGATAATCAACACTTCTTTCAATCTGCGCGGGGAACCCATTGTCTGCTCCCCGCTCGATGCTTATAAATGCTTCATGCGCTCAGGGATCGACGTGCTGGTGCTGGAAAATTTCGTGCTTTACAAGGAATCTCAGCCGGAGTTTTTAGACAACCTTGACTGGAGAACAGTCTATGAACTGGATTAAGGAAATCAGGAAGGAACTTCTATCCCTGGACAATTCAATCGAATCCCTGAGAAATTTCTCTCTTTTGATCGGCTGCGGCCTGATGATAGTCAGCGGGCTGCTGTTTTTCAGACACCATCAGGCAATTGCAATCGTAACCCAGAGTCTGAGCATGCTTGTGATGCTCTGCGGTTTGCTCGCCCCCCTGTCTTTGACAGGCATCCATCAAGCCTGGATGACAGTTTCCCTGGCAGCCGGCTGGCTGATCTCCCGCCTGATTCTCACCCTCATTTTTTTCCTCGTAGTCACTCCGCTGGGGATCATCGCCAGATTCACTGGCCGCGATCCGCTAAGCTTGAAGCGAGACCTGAAAGCTTCAAGCTACTGGATCGAAAAAAAGGACAACCCGGTTAATTATGATAAAATGTATTAGAGGGAAATATGAGTAAATTTTCGATTGCCCTGGAATTCTGGGATTTCTTGAAGGTGCGCAAGAAGTACTGGCTGCTGCCGATCGTATGCATGCTGATGCTCCTGGGAGTGCTGATCGCGCTTTCACAGGGATCGGCTGTGGCTCCATATATCTATACATTGTTCTAAACAAGGATCAAAGAATTGAAAACTTTCCCTGGCCTTTGGTTTTCAGACCTTTTTCTGCTTCCCTTTTACATCCGCTACCTGTCGCCTGCGGAATTCGGGATGATCGCGGTTTTTTACTCCATCTCAGCTCTGCTTTCCGGATTGTTCTGCCAGCCCGGCTTAGAAATCTCCGAAAAAAATAAGCCTGAATTTTCAACCTGTTTTTGGTCCAGGCTGTTTTGGGGTATTTCAGGCGCGATTCTTGCGGCTTTTGTTTTTTCATTCTTTGGCACCAAATATCTGAAAATCCAGGCATTACCGTATGCCTTTTATTTCATTGTTCCGATCTTAACTTTGGTTTCCAGGCTGGATAAATCCGGGCAATCCGCGTTTCATTGGGGAAAGATTGCCGGAGTAGCAGTAACTATTGTTTTGCTGGCAGGCTGGAATCTGGGTGTTTATGCCTGGCTGGCCGGCGGAATCTGCGCTGCGCTTTTTTCTTCTGCCTGTGCCGCTTTCGTTTACATCCGGCACGGTCTGCTCGGTTTCCGCTTCGGAAAAATCGGGATGTTCCCCCGATTTTCAGCACTTCCTGGCGCGCTCGGGAACTGGGCTCTGACATTTTCCGGGATACTTCTGGTTTCCAGATTTCTGACGCTGAAAAATACCGGGATTTATTTCAGCGCTTTCCTGCTGGCGGGGATCCTGCCTGTCATGCAGGAAATCAAAGCAGACAGGCAATTCAAGCTCTTCCCTGTGCTTTTTTCAGTTCATCTCGCAATCATCCTGTTTTCAGGCGAATTCTTCAGCCTGATTTCAGAGAATTATTCCAGCGCTTCAACCATCACCGCCCTGCTCGGGGCCTTTTTCCTGCTCTCGATTTTTTATCAGAAAACGGCGGAGGCTGCAGATTCTCCTGACAGGGAATTGATTGTGGCAACAGGAGACATGATCGCAGGAGCTTTCTGTATTTACCTTGGCTTTCATTTCATCCCCTTCGGCCTGCAAGCTCCGATTCTATCCATGCTCTGTTCGTCTTTGGTTAGAATCGCCTGGCTGGCTGCCTGGGAATTCCGCAGCCTGGACTTTGATTTTTTTCCGCTCTGCCCTTTTCTGTGGTATCTCACTGCAGCCGCTGCTTCCGTTGTTTTCCTCTCCAATCCACCGTCAGCATGGATGTTTCTTCTGAAAATAGCGGTTTTTACCCTGTGTGTGAAGTTGATTTTTTCAAGCCATGGCGCTCGGGAGGGCGGCTTGGTAAAATAGTAGTGGATTGTAATATTTAAAATTTAATGAAACTGACTATCAATAAAGCCCTGGGGGAGGGGAGATGAGCATTCTGATAAAAAACGCCTGGAAAATTGTCACCATGAATCAGAAAGATGAGATTCTCACAGGCCATTCGATTCTGATCGAAGGAAATAAAATCAAGAAAATCGCTCCTGAAATCACAGACCCAGTCGAGCGGGTGATCAATGGAAAAAACCTGGTCGTGATCCCTGGCATGATCAATACCCATCATCATCTTTATCAGACTCTGTTCCGCAATATCCCGCTAGTGCAGAACTCCAAGCTTTTCGACTGGCTGATCAACCTCTATGAAGCCTGGCGGGAAATCGATGAGGAAAGCGTTTACTACGGGGCATTAGTCGGACTCGGCGAACTGCTCCTCACCGGCTGCACCTGCTCCACAGATCACCATTATCTGTTTCCCAAGAAAGCCGGCCCGCAGCTGATCGATGCTGAAATCAAGGCCGCAGCAGAGCTCGGCATCCGTTTTTACCCAACCCGCGGCAGCATGACTCTCTCCAAAAAAGATGGCGGACTTCCACCTGATGATGTGATCCAGACTGAAGAAGTTATCCTGGCTGACTGCGCGCGTCTGATCCGGAAATATCACGATCCTAAACCCTTCGCCATGACCAGGATCAATCTCTCGCCCTGTTCTCCCTTCTCCATCACCACCAGAAGCCTGAGAGAAACGGCTGAATTCGCCCGCAAACATAAAAAAGTCTTACTGCACACCCATATCGCCGAAACCATCGACGAAGAGCAGTTCTGCCTGCAGAAATTCGGCAAACGTCCGGTGGATTATATGGAATCCGTAGGATGGCTTGGTCCTGATGTCTGGTTCGCGCATTGTGTGCATCTTAATGACAGGGAAATCAATAAAATGGCCAAAACCGGCACTGGAGTAGCCCACTGCCCCACTTCCAACATGCGCCTCGGTTCAGGCATCGCACCAGTGCCTCAGATGCTGAAAGCCGGTGTCCCGGTCAGCATGGCAGTGGACGGTTCTGCCAGCAACGACAGTTCGGACATGCTTGGTGAATTGCGCCAGTGCCTGCTCTCGCATCGAGTGAAATGGGGTGTGGACTCGATCACGGCTTACGACACTTTGAAAATAGCCACACAAGGCGGGGCCGGAGTTTTCCAGTCGCCTGAACTTGGAAGGCTGGAACCAGGATCTGCCGCTGACCTCGCGGCTTTCGACCTGAACAGGATCTGGTATGCCGGGTCGAGCAACGATCCAGTTGCAGCCCTGGTCTTCGCCGGGGCTTCGCATGTTGCGCGGTACACCATAGTCAACGGGAAAATCGTAGTGGAAAACGGAAAATTAGTGAATATCAGGGAAGCCTCTGTCACGAAAAAAGCCAACCGGCTCTCAGAAAAAATGATTGAAAAAGCCTCTCGGAATACTGGGATCAAATTTGCCTAATTCGAATGACTGTCTGGCCAGGACCCTTCTACTGCTGTTGCTTTGGTTTTTATGCCTGCTGGCAGGAGGTCTGCCTGGATTTTTCCTGCCCGGCATTACCAGAACTTATGCATATTTCATTTCCTCGCTGTCAGGCAGCCTCTGCATTGTCATTTTCTGTTCATTCAGTGGTGACTTGGCAAGATATCTTCCCCAGTTCAGGATCAGGATCTGCCGGCTCTTCAATCTGACCTGCTGGCTCACGTTCTCTGTTTCAACCTTTTTGATACTCCAGCACCTGTTCCGGGAACCTGAACCGGCTTACCTGATCCCGAAGACAACGGCGGAATTCCTCTTCATGCTGATCGTGGGAGTGCTGCTGGGACCTCTGGCTGAAGAGCTTCTGTTTCGAGGTCTGATCATCGACTCGCTGAACGAATTGTTCAAAAGACCGCTGCTGTCGATCATCCTCAGCGCACTGATTTTCACGATCACCCATCCTTATTCGCTCCGTCAGCTGCTGGTGGTTTTTTATCTGGGCTATCTGCTCGGCTACTTCAGAATCAGGAAAGGCCTGGGATATTGCCTGGCCGCCCATGCGACAGTCAACCTGACCGGGATCATTTATAATTATTTTTTTCTTTGATTGAGGATGTGGTCAGCAAAAAAAAGAGACCCTTGCGGGTCTCAAAAGTATTTTGAGTTCAGGAGAGGACTGAGTATTACTTCAGTTTGGCAAAGACAGTCACCAGGCTGGCGAACGGCCCGTGATTGTAAACATAGTGATATCCGCCATTAATGCCATTGTTCGGGATCAGGTCAGGGGTTCCCTTGGGTACTGCTGAGAATGCGCAGGTGAAGGTCAGTTTGTCTGCGGTAGCGTGAAGCTGCTTCACTGCCTGTGGAGTGGCGGCTTCGATCGCAGCTGCCTGATTGGCTTCGGCTGCTGCCAGCGCCTGCTGGGCGGTGTCGTACAGGCCCTTCAGATATTCATATTTGAATCCACAATTCCCGTTGTTCTGATCATCCGTACCGTTCAGGAACTGGTTGATGCCGTTTTCCCACTGCTGCTGCTCGTTATTCCAGTTATCGCTCGGCTGATGTACCGGCTGATTGTTGTTGTTCCAGGTGTCTCCGGGCTGATGGCTCGGCATTCTGGCGGCTTTGGGGGCTCTGAAAGAGGCAGCATAAGTTACAGAATACTGCAGATCAGCGGCATCTGCCTTGAGCAATACCATAGCCTGAGTTACTGCAGCATCCACTGCAGCGTCTGTATTGGCTTTGGCTGCTTCCAGGGCCTGCTTCTCGCTGTCGAAAGTTCCCTGAAGATAGGTGTAGAAAGTAGTGTCGGCCGGGGCCGCGGTTTTCCAGACAGTGACGTTTACTATGCTGGTGAAAGTCCCGGCATGGACTATTCCAGCGGACATCATGATCACTCCCAGCATTAGGCACAACACCTTCTGACTCCATTTGTTCATTTTTCCTCCAGTTTTTTTTGGACTTATTGTCCTTTTCTTGTTCCAATCATTTATGATTCGGGATTGAGATTCCAGTTACAAAATGCTGCAACGCGTATCCATTCGGATTAATGTTTTAATTCGAATAGTCGTAATCGGTTGCAGGTCAATCGTTTTTAGAATGCATATTTGTAACAATTTGTAACACGGCTTTGCTTGACTCTGGTCTGTTTCCGGATTAAAATTATGTATGGTGTAATGAAGTTTATAGTATCAAGGAGAATGTATGTTTGTGAGTATCAAAGTAAAAACCATCATCGCAGTGATCCTGATTTCAATCTCCCTCAATGCAGACCCTGCAGCGAAAACCGATCCCTCACTATTTTTCAACGATAGCTACAAACTGAAACTCCAGACTGAGATCAGTTCTCAGCTGGAATTACTTGTTCAATCAGGAAAGTTGACGCTTTCAGAAACAGTTCCGCTTCAGGAAAAACTCGATCAGCTGGTTTTCTTTTCCCTTGAATCCAGCAGAGCAGCCATAGACAGCACACCGCTTGCAGTTACAAGCGATGAATTTTCGGAATGCTCAGGTCTCAAAGACGAAGCCCTGAAAAGCAAACTCAACGAAATCACCGGCCGCAGCTACACTTCAGTTTCATACACAAATGCCCGCAAGATCATCTTCACCACAGTTGATAACACCAACAGCGTTGTGACTGATTATTACGAAGGCAAGCAGGTAATCGTAACCAGTACCCTTCCCCCTGACACAGTAATGAACATTGAACACGTCTGGCCACAATCCGAAGGCGCTACCGGGATCGCCAAATCAGATATGCATCATCTTCTGCCCACTGACTCCAAAGCCAATAACGTCCGCGCCAATTATCCATTCGGAATCGTGCCTGATTCCCAGGCCACCTGGAGCGTGGGCGGCAGCAAATACGCCAATCACATTTTCGAACCTAGGGATAGCTCAAAAGGCGATATCGCAAGAGCTACCTTTTATTTTGCAATCAGATACAACAAACCTGTGGACGACCAGGAAGAAAAGATACTAAAAGCCTGGAACGAGCAGGATCCGCCGGATGACTATGAAATTCAGCGCGACGCTAAGATCGCCCAGTACCAGAAAAACCGAAACCCGTTCGTGGTACACCCGGAATTTGTTTCCAGAATCGCAGATTTTTAACTTTAATTTCTTTTGACAACCGCTGTGTTTTCCCGTTAAAATTGACTCATGCGGACAAAAGTCGGCTTTCTTGTTCTTTTGGTGCTGTTGTTTTCGGAATTCAGCATTCAATCCGCTGAAATTCCGTCTCAAAGATTCGCGCTCGATTTAACCCTGACCCGCGAAACCATCATCAAACCTGAAGGTCTCGGTTTTTCCATGAAAATCCTGCCAGGCAATGGATCGGCAGAAGTGGTGTTCCATGCCGACCAGCCCTATGCGGTTCAACTTGAAACCGGGACTGTGGAGAGCTTTATCATCTCCGGCACCCGGGAAATCAAAACCAGCCTGCCGGCCCGGTTTTCAATCTTCTCTCCAGGCAGAGTGATCCACAGTGTAGGTGGAAGGGGGATTCAGAACGGCTGCTTTCTCAATCCCACTTACCTGACCCGGGATAAGCTCGGCCGGATCTATGTTTCCGATACAGGCAACGACAGAGTTCAGGTCTTCGACCAGTCCGGCAGCTTTGTCTCCCAGTTCGGCAGCTTCGGGGTAGCCACGGATATCGCAAGCAGTGAGAATGAGATCTTCAACTCAGGGAGTCTGGCCAGATTCAACCATCCTGAAGGGATCGCGGTAGCCACCGAAATTTTCATCGCTGACCGGGAAAACCACAGGATCGTCAAATTCGACAGATTCGGCAACATGCTGAGATTTTTCGGAAAATACGGCAATGGCCGCAACGAATTTGATACCCCGCTGGACCTCGCCCTTGACGATCAGAAAAACCTCTATGTAGTAGACTCAGAAAACCACCGCCTGAAAAAGTATGACTCCAACGGATACCTGCTTCTGAAGATCGGGAACTATGGACAGGCTCCAGGGCAGTTCATCCGCCCCTGCTCAATCGCCGCCGCCGATCAAAGCCTTTTTGTGATCGACTCCGGTAACCACAGGTTGCAGAAATTCGACGAAAATGGCGGATTTCAGGCACAGGGTCAATTCCCCGACAATTTCGGCACAGGTCGGGGTGTTTCCATTTTCGAATCCCTGATTCTGCTGACTGTGCGGGACAGAATTGCAGTTTTCGATAAATGTCTTCACCTGATCGGAGAATTCCCGATTCCGGACTGCGGGGAACTCTTCGGCATCATCCAGAACGGCGATTTTCTGGTAGTCACCGACAATTCACAGGGCCATCTGCTGTATCTGCTGCCTGGTTTCGCATCCATCAAGCTCAGCCCGGAAGCCAAGGCTCCAGGATGAGAATCTTTTCCGCAATTTTTCTGCTGCTGATTCTGACTGGCTGCGGCAAGGAAAAGCAGGCTGTCGACCTGATCAAGTTTGCGGATAAAAACTACCCCTTTCAGGAAGAGTTCATTGAGATCAAAGTTTCAGACCGCCACACCCTTCCGATCAAGAGCGGCGATGTGGAAGATTCTCCGTTTTACGTGGATGCTCCGATCGCCTATTTTTTTTCCAGATTGCATTCGAACATCAAATCCTACAATCTCGAAACAGGCAAGCTCTCCACCTATTCAGACCAGGAACTTTCCATCAACAACTTCGCCATCGGCAGGGATTCCATCTATTTCAACGATGCCAACAAGAACAAGATAGTCAAATTGTCCTTCGATCTCGAACACAGCAAGAATTTCCTCGGCCAGCTCAACGAAGACAAGTATCACAACGGACACTGCCTGTCCCTGACCGAACAAGGAATTTTCCAGTATAATTATGATTTCCCGGAAATCACTTACTACAATTTCAACGGGAAAAAAATCTCGTCCTTCGAAAGTTCCACCTATGGTTTGTCAGGCATTGAAACCTTCGAAAACGGAGGGATTCTCCTTTTCTATCCAGGCAAGATTCTGCTCTTTCAGAACGACGGCAAGCTGGCAAACAAGATTGAAACCTCTTATCAGAAATACCTGGTGGACCCTGGAACCGGTATCTACCTCCTGAGCGAAGGGAACCTGCTTTGCTACGACCAGAAACTCAAACTGAGCAAGAAATTCCTCACCCGCAACGCTAAGATCAGCAGACTCAAGCGGGCCAAAGTCCCCTCCCTCTATTACGAAAGCGGCGGCAAAATCTTTCATCTGCTGGAAAACGGCCAGATCGAAAGTCTGGCAATCAATCCCGGTGAGGAAATCGTCGACTTCATTCCCACTTATGACAACCATTTCCTGATCCAGGGCAGGAACAGCCTGAAACTTTACTCCCGCGAGGGGCGGAAAATCAAAAACTACGAGTTGATCAGCCAGTATTACGACCTGCTGCTGTTCAAGGATGCGGAAGGCAATTACCTGATGGCCGACCTCCATACCCAGCTGCTTAAGGTGATCAGCGAAGCCACCCTGAACATAGTCCAGAGTATCCTCGACAACTCGGCCTCCTTTGCCAAGGATTCCAACCTGACTTTCGACCTTGAAGGCAACCTGTACTTCGTGAATCGCTACAACGGCAATATCGAGAAAATCACACCCAAGTATCTGAATCAACAGTTCACTCCTTCAGGCCAGAGCACACGGCTTCCTTTCTCAAAGCTCGATCAGCTGCTGATCGGGCCGGACGAGTCACTGTATCTTTTCAACAAAGAAAAACAGATGGTCCTGAAATACAGCGATCAGGGCAGCCTCGGTTTCCAGCTGGGGAACCTGTCAGACAATGTGGAGCCGCGAGAGCGTTTCTTCAGAAATGCCTTCAGTATAGCAATCGACAATTTGTCCCAGCTTTTCGTGCTGGATCCGGAAGCTTTGCTCCAATTCAACAATCAGGGAGACTTCCAGAGGAAAATTTCATTCGGCAGAAACCTGACCGCCCCCTCCAGCGCCGGATTCGACCAGAACAACCTTCTCTGGATCAAGGAATCCGGCTCACTCCTCGCCCTGGACACGGTCTCCGGCAAATTCCAGCCCCTGTTTATTTCTGAAACAATGGAAATCCTCTCCTTTTCCATCTCAGCCGGCATGATCTATTTTCTAAGCCAGGACAATGATCTCTCCCTCATTTCAGCCACGATTGAAAAGCCGCTTTCCACAGCTTTGTCGGTTTATAAATCCCATAAATTCAAAGAAGCCTGCACACAATTCGAAGCCTGCCGGAAAATCGCCAGGGACAATCCACAGCTTGCTTTTTATCTTGCCAACTGCTATGTTCAGTTGGGAGATTATTCTCAGGCACTCAGGATTTTAAAGACTGAGCGGCTGAGCTCCATGCCGCCCGACCTCGACTCCGACTGGACTGAACTGAAAAATATTCTGGAGGCCATCCAATGAAACGCTTGTTATCAGTAATCATAATTTTAGGCCTGTGTGTTTCCGGCTGCGGCCGGCGTGAATCCCGCCACAAACTCGCCCTGCTCCCTGAATACAGGAACAGTGCTGAGGCCAATTACAATGTCGGAGCCACCCTCGCCTCCAACGAAAAATATGAGGAAGCCCTGCCTTACCTGAAGAGATCCCTGGAACTCGACCCGAATTATTTCAAAGCTTACAACGCACTCGGCTTGATCGAGGCCAGGAAAGATAAAATGCAGGAGGCAGCCGCTTATTTTCTCAAGGCCATCAAAATCAGCGATGAATATCCGGATGCCCATTACAACCTGGGAATCTGCATGCTTCATCTTGGAAACGCTGAGCGGGGTCTTTCCGAACTGCAGAGAACCGTTGAGCTGGACCCTCATTACCCAGCCGCCCTGTTTGCACTGGCCTCTCAATACAACCGGACAGGCCAGAAGGAACTGGCTCAAAAATATTACGAGGCTTCCCTTAAGGAAGAACCTGATAATCCTCAAGCCCTCCTCTCACTGGGCTGGATTTATTACGAAAAAAATGCCATTTCACAAGCCATAGACAGGATCAAACTTGCCCTGCAATATGCTCCCGACTATGCTGAAGCATACTTCCGGCTTGGTTCAATCTACCAGTATCAGAACATCAATGCCAAGGCCGAAGAACTTTACCTGAAAGCAATCGAAAAAGACCCCAGACTCAAGGATGCTTATCTCAACCTGGCTGACCTCTATGCCAACGACAACAAAGCGGAAAAGGCAAAATACTACTACAAGGCGGCACTGGCACTCGACAGCAGCAACCAGTATGTCCAGAAAAAACTGGAGCAGTTGAAGACCGTCAAAGAATCAAATCCATGACAGGGAATGACCAGCAGGACCTTCTGCGCCGTGTCAACCACCCCGGTCGATATACGGGAGGAGAATGGAACATCTCCCGGAAACCGTTTGAGAATGCGATCCGTTTCTGCCTGATTTTCCCCGATCTTTATGAATTAGGCGCTTCCAATTTAAGCCTCCGCATCCTATACCCGATTCTCTGCTCTCTGCCGGAAGTCTTCGCAGACCGCTGTTTCATGCCTGACCTTGATCTCTGCCTCCTGCTGACTGCTGAAAAAAAACCTCTTTTTGCACTGGGGTCGCAGAAACCTCTGGCTGAATTCGATTTTCTGGGATTCACGCTCCAGCATGAACTGACTTATTCCAATATTATCCATATCCTCAATCTGTCCGGTATTCCACCTCTGCGTAAGGACAGGGGGGATAAGTTCCCGCTGATAATCGGAGGCGGCCCTTCCACTGTAAACCCTGAACCCCTGGCTGATATTTTTGATCTTTTTTTCATCGGCGAAGCTGAACAGTTTCTGCCGGAAATGATCGAGCTTTACAAAAACTGCAGAGAAAAGGCCGCATTTCTTCAAAAAGCCGGCAATCTGGATGGTGTTTATCTTCCCGGCAGATACAATTTCGAATTCCAGGGTCCGCTGATCTGCAAAGTTTCATCTGAAACCGGTGCGAAACGGGTGCTGATCACCGATCTGGACAAAGCCCCGCTCAATCTCCGCGATCTGGTTCCTTATGTTTCCATCGTGCATGACAGGGCGATCCTGGAAATTCAGAGGGGTTGTGATTTCGGCTGCCGCTTCTGCCTGGCCGGGTATATCTACCGGCCGCGCAGGGAAAGAGATCCGGCTACCCTGATCAGCGCAGCCAAAGAGATGCTGCAAGCCACAGGCTGGGAAGAACTGTCCCTGTCTTCGCTCAGCAGCTTCTGCCACAGCAGGATCACAGAGATCGTTGACGCACTGGTACCTGTTCTTTCCTCTCTGCAGATCACTCTGAGTCTTCCTTCCCTGCGGATCAACAGCCAGAGCCTGCCGCTGTTTAAAAAAATCAGCCGCCTGAAAAAAACGGGAATCACACTTGTCCCTGAAACCGGATCAGCACTGCTCAGGCGTTTCATCAATAAAAAAGTCAGCGACGAGGAGCTTTTCTCCACAGCACAACTCCTGATAAATGAGGGCTGGCAGACGATCAAGCTCTATTTCATGCTGGGATTTTCCCCGGAAACCGACGAGGACGTGCTGGCTACAGCGGAATTCTGCAGAAAGATCCTCGAAATGGGGGTCAGAAAGCATGGAAACAGATTCAAATTGAACGTGGCAGTCTCTCATTTCGTTCCCAAGCCTCACACTCCCTTCCAATGGGAAGCTTTCGCGAACCTGGATTCGCTGAGAGCCAAAATCTCCCTTTTGTCCAGCCGCCTGCATCACAAATGCATCAAGCTGAGTTATCACGATTTCGAGTCATCCTGGCTGGAAGCTATCCTGTCCCGCGGCGACCGCAGGCTGTCGCAGGTGATCATCGCAGCAGCCCTCGCAGGCGCCAGGCTCGACTCCTGGGGCGATCACTTCCGGTCCGATATCTGGCGCGAAGCTTTTGATAAATGCGGCGTGGATCCTGCATGGTATCTCAGAGAGAGAAACCTTGATGAAATCCTGCCCTGGGAAAAGGTTGAGACAGGAGTGACACGAGAATTTCTTCTGTCAGAGCGCAATCTGGCTTATCAATTCCAGGAAAGCCCGTCCTGCGGAGAAAAATGCAGCCAGTGCGGGGTTTGTCCGTAGGTGCGCAGCATGCAGCGCCAGTACAAAGAGAGATCTATGATTTTTAGGTATGCGTCAATCGCACAAGATGAAATAGAAAATCAGATTGGTTATAATGTTCTTACATGATCAGAGAATCTATCATCACTGGAGGTACAATGAGGTTTCTAGCGCTGCTCGTAATGCTTACCAGCCTGCCGCTCTGGGCCAGCGAATCCAACATTAAAATTCCGGATCTTTCTTACGGACAGACCCAGTTTTTGTACATAGGGCTCATAATCTGTGTACTGGGCTGTTTTTTCGGCTTTTTCCAGTACCAGCGAGTCAAAGCCCTGCCGATTCACAAAGCCATGGCAGATACGTCAAACCTGATTTACGAGACCTGCAAAACCTATCTGATCCAGCAGGGAAAACTGTTGATAGTGCTGGAAACATTCATCGCGCTCTGCATAATCTTCTATTTCGGATATCTCCAGGAAAACGCGGCATCCGGAGTGCTTCTGATCCTGCTCTGGTCTGTGATCGGCATTCTGGGCTCATACGGAGTGGCCTGGTTCGGCATCCGCATGAATACGGTGGCCAACGGCCGGATGGCCTTTGCCTCGCTCGAGAAGAATCCGATCAAGCTTTTCAACATTCCGCTGGACGCAGGCATGAGCATCGGCGTGCTGCTTGTCTCTGTGGAACTGGTGATGATGCTGATCATCCTGCTTTTCGTGCCCAGGGAATGGGCTGGAAACTGTTTCGTAGGCTTCGCGATCGGTGAATCGCTGGGTGCGAGCGCACTCAGGATCTGCGGCGGAATTTTCACCAAGATTGCCGACATCGGCTCTGACTTGATGAAGATAGTTTTCAACATCAAGGAAGACGACCCCCGCAACCCGGGCGTGATCGCCGACTGCACAGGCGACAATGCAGGCGATTCAGTTGGCCCCACAGCCGATGGTTTTGAAACATACGGTGTGACCGGCGTGGCCCTGATCAGCTTCATTGTACTCGCTGTGACTAAGGTGGAGGATCAGACCGAGCTTCTGACCTGGATCTTCGTCATGCGTATTTTGATGATCGTAACTTCTCTGGTGTCCTTCTGGATCACTAAAGCTTATACCACTTCAGCCAATCAGGGAAATGATGATCTGGATTTCGAGCATCAGCTGACCATGCTGGTCTGGATCACCTCGCTGCTGTCCATCTGCATGACTTTCGGAGTTTCCTACTGGCAGCTCTCTGGAATGCCGGACAACCTGTGGCTGAAGCTTTCTGTGATTATCTCCTGCGGCACTCTGGCCGCAGCCCTGATCCCGGAATTCACCAAAATTTTCACCTCCACCAAATCCGCTCACGTCAAGGAAGTGGTGACTGCAAGCCGCGAAGGCGGAGCCTCGCTCACCATCCTCTCCGGCATAGTGGCTGGAAATTTCAGCGCCTTCTGGATCGGCCTGATCATCATGGTGCTGATGTTCGCAGCATATGTGACCTCCAGTTACGGGCTTGCCGCTTTCATGCTCTATCCCTCCATCTTCGCCTTCGGCCTGGTGGCTTTCGGATTCCTGGGCATGGGTCCGGTCACGATCGCGGTCGACTCTTACGGTCCTGTCACAGACAACGCCCAGTCCATTTATGAACTTTCCATGATCGAAAGCGTTCCGAATGTGGCAGCCGAAATTGAGAAAGAATTCAAGTTCAAGCCGGATTTTGAAAAGAGCAAGCATTACCTGGAAGCCAACGACGGAGCAGGCAATACTTTCAAAGCCACGGCCAAGCCTGTGCTGATCGGTACAGCTGTCGTCGGCGCAACCACAATGATCTTTTCTCTGATACTTGTGTTGAAGAATACCCTGGGCGTTGAACCGGAAAAAGTCCTCAACCTGCTCAATCCCTATTCCATCCTGGGCACGATCGCCGGTGGAATGGTGATCTACTGGTTTTCCGGAGCTTCGATGCAGGCTGTGACCACCGGCGCTTACCGCGCAGTGGAGTATATCAAGAAGAATATCAAGCTTGAGGAGCAGGCCGGGGCAGATATTGAAAAGAGCAAAGAAGTGGTGAAGATCTGCACCCAGTATGCACAGGCCGGCATGTTCAACATCTTCCTGGCCATCTTCTGCTTCACCCTGGCGTTTGCCTTCTTTTCCGCCGCTGACAATGCGAATCCGATGCCCGCCGCCTTCTTCATCAGCTATCTGATCTCGATCGCGGTGTTCGGGCTCTTCTCTGCCATCTATATGGCCAATGCGGGCGGCTGCTGGGACAATGCCAAGAAGCTCGTGGAAGTAGACCTGAAGGAAAAAGGCACTCCGCTGCACGAAGCGACTGTGATCGGCGACACAGTGGGCGACCCGTTCAAGGACACCACTTCAGTGGCATTGAACCCGATCATCAAGTTCACCACTCTCTTCGGCCTGCTGGCCATGGAAATAGCCATTGTGCCAAGCTTCGTGCCAATAGCCCCCAAGGTCGGATTTCTCTTCTTCCTGGTAGCGTTGTTCTTTGTCTGGAGATCGTTCTATGGAATGAGGATCCCTGCCAAGGATGCAGCCTAGCCCTACTGATTACAACAAAAAGAGCGGCCGGATGGGCCGCTCTTTTTTTATGGATGCAGTTTCCTTATTTGTTTTTCTGCAGTTCCCTGATCCGGCCGGCCAGCCCCTTGGCAACCCGGTTTCTGGAATTCGAGAGGGTCTTCAGCGCAACTGGGATCAGAGACCGGTCGGATTCCAGGTCTGTGATGATCAGGTCTTCCAGGCCTCTGGCAGCGCCGGTCAGGCGGCGGTATTCGATCAGGTCCTTTCTGGGATTCGGCTTGCTGTCATAAAGGCTTAATAATGAGCGGATTTTCTGATGCGTGGCAGGCAGCAGCCATTCCAGCGAGGCTTTCAGGAACGATCTGCGCTGTTCAACACTCCCGATCCCCTCAAAACCGAAACCCAGGTAGATCACTTTGTATTTGCCTTCAAACAGCACTGCTGCGCCCTTGCTCTCCCCGGCTCTTCCACGGCGATCATTCTGAGCGATCTCGCTGAATTTGGAGCCGCCGTAATCTGCTGCCGTGAACTTGGCAGTGGGTTGCCCGTCGTAGTGAAGGAAAACGACCCCTCCATCTACAGCGTCCACCACGTCCGGATAGCGCTGATTTCCCGCTCCGTCCCCGCCGCTGATATCCATTGACAGCTGCATGACCCCCGCGAAATCTCCGCTCACATGGGAGAGCTTGGCATTGTCGTCTATGTACGAAGCATGAAGGTACTTCTTGTAAAAATCGCTGCTCTTGATGTTGTAGCCGATGTCCTGGCCCGTGAGGAACAGGCTGCCGCCCTGGTCCAGATAGCCGCCGAGAGCCCGCTGGTCCTCCTCGGTCAGGGTTTTGCCGGAATCGTCGCCGCAGAGCCAGATCACTTCAGTGAATCCACGTAAGAATTCCCCGCCGGGTGAGCCCTGCATCTTCAAGTCGTAAAGCGTATAGCTGAGCCCTTCGGCAGCGAGGGTTTCAGCCACATATTTTTCGTAGTTCTTGCCGTCGTCGTCGTCCACCACCAGGCGGTTGGTCCGCTCAATCTTGAAATTGTATGTGCCGCTCTCAGGCAGGCGCGTTGAACTGTTGAGCGTGATGAAATATTCGACTGTCTTCCCGAATTCCTGGCCTGGAATCCTCGCTTCATAGGCTCCGCTGCCGGTATCGGTAAAACTGGTTTCGGAAAAAGACATCTCGTTGCCGGCTTTGTAGGACAGCACGAAACTCTGCACACTGAAATTCGGATTGTGCTGCAGGTCCAGCGTGGCTTTCACAATGTACGGTCCGACATTATCAGTGGTCGAACCGCAGGGCTGATGCTTTAGTACAGGCCAGAGATTTCCAGCCCGCTTCAGAAGATACAGGGCTGCATCCGTGTTTTTCAGGCAGATGGAGTCCACTTCGGATTCAGCTGGGATGAAATCAGAGGCCAGTTCGATGGTGAAGGACAGGCATTTATTGTCGCGGTAGAGCCAGTCGTCCGACTCGCCGCCGCAAGGGTACAGGTCAGCGCTCTGGATCGGGGAATAACCGTTGATGGCAGCCATGCCCTGGGCCAGGTCGGAAAGCAGCTCAAAGTCAGGAGCTTTAATGTCGGAAGTGTAGCTCCAGGGATAAAGGATTTCCTCGCCGTGGCTGTGGAAGGAAATTGAAGTCACGAACTTCTCGCGCTTTACGAAATCGCGGATGGTCTGATTTTCAGGTTCAGAGAATATCTCAGGTCCCTGGTAGGTGTCGCTCCAGGGGGAGGTGGAGGCACCGTTACCCCATTCCACAGGATAATTACGGTTGGTATCCACACCGAAACTGCCGTCCTTGTTGTCCCGCCTGTTTTTGCGCCAGTCTTCCTTGGTCTGGCAGTGAGTCACACCGTCCGGATTCTGCATCGGCACGACCCAGACTTTGCGCGAATCGACCAGTTTCGTGATTTCAGCATCTTTTCCATACAAGGTCAGGAGTCTGTCAATGATCGCCATCGGCACTTCCACTGAGATCCATTCCCTGGCGTGATGGGCACCCATGAAAAGCACGGCCGGTTTGGTCTCCTCCAGACCGCGGCTGCCGCCGATCCTGATCGCCAGAATATCGCGCTTTTCCACGCTCTGACCGATCACTTCCAGGCGTGCGATCTGAGGGTAATTTTTGGCGTAATCATTGAGTTCCTGCACGACTTTCTCATAAGTGTGGTAACGGTTGCCCGGGGTAGCCCGGAAGCGGTACTTGGCGTAAAGTTCTTCCACATCGCGATACAGATATTCGTAAGGAATTCTCTTGCCTTTGAGCCATTCCAGACCCCTGTCGCCTGTGATTGCGGTGAGATAACCGGCTTTCCTGTTCACGCTTGTGATGTCGAAATATTCTGAAGGCAGTATCCTGGCTGTCTTCCAGTCTTTGATCACTATCACTGGTCTGGCTGCCTCGAGAGTGAATGTCAGAATCAATGCCGCGCAAATCAACAATTTTGTCATGAAGCCCCCTTCCCGTCCTTCAATTTTACCCGGATAACCCGGTCCGGGCAAGGGAAATCATGGCGCTCTTACTTATCTTTGATGATTTGATCCTGGATCAGCAGGAGGTGGACCTTGAGCCTGTCAGTGACTTCCATTTCATCTGCCAGCTTTTCGACCAGAGGTGTGACGGCTTTCCTGTATTTTTTGAAAATCTCGTACAATTCGACCTTGATTTCCTCGTCCAGGCAGGAATCTATCACCTGCAGCAGTTCCCTGATGCCGGATTCGTTCAGATAGGGTCCGATCGCTTTCTGGGCGATCAGGCGAACGCTCTGGCTGTCATCCCGCAGGGCAGTGAGGATCGTGCCGACAGCCTGGACATCATTGATGCCGTCCAGGGCTTCGATCGCCAGAGCCCTGGAACGCATGTCCTCGTAATAATTCAGCACAAAGTCACAGGCTTCGATGATCGCAGGGTCCCGGGAGAGAGTCAGGCTCTTGATCAGGCGCCTGATCTTCATCAGATCATCGGTCTCTTCATCGTAGAGCATCACGGCATGGGTGACTTTCTCGATCTGATTGCTGATATCCGGGGATTCGAGTGGCGGGAGGGGATTTTCAGGCTTAGGGTCCGAATAGATCTTGACCTTTGAAACACCCATTTTCCTGAATGTCGCGATCATCAGACCTGAGAGGAGACTTCCTGAATCAGCCAGAATGCGCTTCCCGGTCTTCACGTCGTCTGCCAGCACCATCCCCCGTTTGAGGATTGAGACAGGGATGGTCTTGATTTCCCTGTTTTCGGTCGTGATTCTGTACCTGTTACCGCTTACCGGATTCTGCTGTTTTTCCATAAATATCCATCATGCCCTAAAAAAACCGTGAACACAAGTGTGGCATCAATTCAAATCATCAATTATCTGCTTGAGTTTCCAGGGAGACTGGAAAGCCGCAGTCCCGATCTCTACAAGGTCTGCGCCTGCGATCAGAAATTCCCGCACATCCAGAGCGCAATCGATACCGCCGCAGCCGATGATCGGAAGACTGACCTTTTCCCTGACTTTATAGACGCAGTAGACGGCAAGCGGCTTGAGGCAGGGTCCCGAGATTCCACCTACCACGTTCCCGAGCACCGGTTTTCCGGTTGCCGCGTCAAAAGCGACACCCTTCAGGGTATTGATCAGGGTCAGCCCGTCCGCGCCTTCCTCCTGGCAGATCAGGGCCAGGGCAGCGATGTCTGTCACCAGAGGTGAAAGCTTGATGATCAGAGGTTTTTCAGTCAGTTTCCGGATTTTCTTTAAAAGTCCCCTCAGCAGTTCTGGAGAAGTTCCGATTTCGATCCCGCCTATGGCATTCGGGCAGGAAACATTGATCTCGAATGCAGCGATCCTCCCGCAATGTTTCAACTTTCTCAGCAGATCGCAATACTCGTCCGGAGATTTTCCAGCCAGATTTACAATCAGGTTGGTGTCCCAGGTCATCTGATCATAATAATCCCTGCAGAAGCTTTCCACTCCGGGATTTTCAAGTCCGATGGAATTGATCATTCCGCCCTTGAATTCAGCGATCCTGGGCTGTAAGTTACCGTCCCTGGGTGTAATGGTGACCGCCTTGGTGACTAATCCCCCCAGTATTTCCGGGGAACAATATTCCGCGAACTCCAGCCCGAAGCCCAGGCAACCCGAGGCATTCAGAACAGGGTTTTTAAATTTGAGCCCGAACACTGTTTTAGCGGAAAGAGTCATCGCAGAGCTCCTTTCCTGAAAAAACAGGGCCATCCTTGCAGACCCTTCTCATCCCGCCGGCAGTTCGGATGCTGCAACCCAGGCAGACCCCGTACCCGCAGGCGAATTTTTCTTCCATGGAATAAAAGGTCTTGTCTTTCGGAAGTTTTTTAAAAAGGGCTGCGCACATGCCTTTGGGGCCGCAGACATACCAGCGGTCAAAACCGGACTCGCAGTAATCAGTGATCAGGCCCTTCTGGTATTTCAATCCTTCTTCTGTGCAGATGATCGTTTTCACGCCAAAACGGTCGAGCAGCACTATCTCCTGATCCGTCTTTGCGCCGAACAAAAGTGTGACCTGATTGCTCTTTTTCAGTAGAGAAGCAAGATAAACCAGTGGAAAGATTCCGGAACCACCGGCGATCAGTTGAATTTTCAACCCTGATACCAGTTCAAATCCGTTCCCAAGGGGAAAAAAAACTTCAATGGAATCAAGGCTTTCCCGGAAAAGCTTTTCAGTACCCCGGCCCTTCTGCCGGATAAAAAAACCGTACCTGCGGTCCGAAAGTTTGCTTCCAATGGAAAAAGCCCTGGCTAAAGTGAATTCAGGCCCCAGGTCGAACATTCCGTATTGCCCGGGTTTCGCGTCGACAGGTTCAGGAAATTCCACGATCAGTTCAAGGATCTGGGGGGAGATCAGGATTTTATCGATTACACTAGCTAACATCTTATCACCTAGTGGTTTGTAAGTTGGTAAGAGGGTAAGTTTACAAGTTAAAATGCTTTTCCGAATCTTACAAACTTATAAACTTACTAACCTATCTTATTGACCCTGCCATCCACGATCGCATATACAGCCCTGCCTGTGTATTTCCAGCCCTTGAATGGAGTGTTCCTGCCTTTGGACAGGAAGATCTCGGGATCGACTTCACCGGAAGCCTCCAGATCCAGCACTGTCAGGTTGGCTTCTGTGCCTTCCCTGATCGTCCCTAAGGGCAGGTGCAGGATCTTCGCCGGGTTCACTGAGACCTTCCGCACAAAGTCGCCCAGTGTGAGCACACCTTTTTTCACGATATATGTAAGCATCAGGGGTACGCTTGTCTCAACCCCTGAGATGCCGAAGGGAGCGAAACTGTATTCACAGTCCTTGTCCTCGAAAGTGTGCGGCGCATGGTCTGAGGCGATGGCATCGATCGTGCCGTCGCGCAGGCCTTCGCAGAGCGCTTCGATGTCGTTCAGAGTGCGCAGGGGGGGATTGACCTTGGTGTTTGTGTCAAAGCTCTTGACAGCCGTATCTGTGAGCAGCAGATGATGCGGGGTGACTTCAGCGCTGACAGGCAGACCTTTTTTCTTGGCCTCCCTGATCAGGGCTGTGGAGCGGAGCGTGGAAACGTGGGCGAAATGCACGCTCGAATCTGTGGAAGCGATCAGTTCCAGGTCCCTGGCTACGATCACGTCTTCGGCTTCCCTGGGTATGCCGTGGAAACCGAGCAGCGAGGCAACGAGCCCCTCGTTCATCATGCCGTCTTTGGCCAGGGTCTGCTCCTCTGCATGCACGATCAGCGGGCCATGGAACATTTTGTTGTATTCCAGGGCTCTCCTCATGATGGCGCAGGAATTGATCCCTTTACCGTCATCGGAAATCGCGACTGCGCCGGCAGCGTAAATATCGGCGATCTCGGCCAGTTCCTCGCCCTTCTGCCCCTTGGTCACAGCTCCGATCGGGTACAATTTCAGGAATCCGGCCTTCTGATTCTGGTTGAGGATGAATTCGAGCGTGGCTCTGTTGTCTGCCACAGGTTTGGTGTTGGCCATGCAGGCCAGAGCAATGAATCCGCCCCTCAGTCCGGCCTTGGTGCCTGTATAGACGGTTTCCTTTTCCTCGTAACCAGGCTCCCGCAGATGAACGTGCATGTCTATGAATCCAGGGCAGACCACCAGTCCCGCCATGTCCATGGTTTCGTCCCCGGTCAGCCGTTTTCCGATCTTCTCGATTTTCCGGTCCCTGATCACTATGTCCAGAATTTCGTCGATCCCGTCCTCAGGGCTCAGCACTCTGGCGTTTTTAATCAGTAATTTCTTCATTTCCCCTCCCCAGCAGCAGATAAAACAGAGCCATCCGTACCGCTACCCCGTTCGTGACCTGTTCCTCGATCACTGAGCGGGGATGATAAGCGATCTCAGGAGTGATCTCGATCCCCCGGTTCATCGGACCCGGGTGCATGATGATGGCGTCGTCCTTGGCAAGAGCGAAGCGCCGGTCGTCGATGCGGAAGAGCTGGATGTATTCCCTCATCGAAGGGAAAAGTCCGCTCTGCTGACGCTCAAGCTGCATCCTGAGGCACATGATCACGTCAGCGTTCCTGCAGGCGTCCTCGACCGAGTAGGTGACCCTGACGCCGAGCTTTTCAATTTCCTTGGGGATCAGTGTCGGCGGGCCGCAGAGCGTAACGTCCACTCCCATCTTGGTCAGGGAAAAAATATTGGAGCGCGCCACCCTGGAATGGAAGATGTCTCCGATGATGGCAACCTTCAGATCCTGGAACTTTTTCTTGTGCCTGTAAATCGTATAAAGGTCAAGCATGGCTTGTGTGGGGTGGGCATGCGGGCCGTCTCCGCCGTTGATCACAGGCACTCCAGCCACCTGCTCCACCTTGCGGGAAGAACCTGGCGCTGAATGCCTGAGCACGAAAAGGTCGACTCCCATTGCCATGATCGTCTTGACAGTGTCTGTGAGCGACTCTCCCTTCTGCAGGCTGCTGGTGGAAGCCGTGAAATTGATCACATCCGCGCTCATCCGCTTGGCAGCTATCTCAAAAGAAATCCTGGTCCTGGTGGACGGTTCGATAAAGAACAGGCAAATGGTTTTTCCCCTCAGAGTCGGGATCTTCTTCACTTTCCTGGTGCAGATCTCCAGGAAAGTGTCGCTGGTCTGAAGCACCAGCTCCAGGTCCTCCCGGGTGAGATTCTCGATGTCATGCAGGCCTTTCTCCATCATCTACCCTCCTCTTCTACAATGTAAATCGCATCCTCGCCGTCGGTTTCAGAAAGCATCAGTCTGATGTCTGTGTTGTCCCCTGCTTCCACTAATTCTCCGAAGATATCCGGCTGGATCGGCAGTTCCCTGCCTCCCCTGTCGACCAGCACCAGCAGCATTATGCGGGAAGGCCTGCCGAAATCGATGATCTCGTCCAGGGCCGCCCTGATCGTCCGGCCGGTGTATAATACGTCATCCACCAGGATCACGGTCTTATCCTCGATGTCGAAATCAATCCTGGTCTCCTTCACCACCGGATGCTTTCCCAGCTGGGTGAAGTCGTCACGGTAAAGGGTGATGTCCAGGGTACCCAGAGGAAATTTTCCCTTCTTCAGTTTTTTCAACTGCTCAATCAGCCGCTGAGCCAGAATCACTCCCCTGGTCTGGATGCCTAAGAAAACGACTTTTTCTGCTCCGGTCAGTCCGGCCACCCGTTTCGCACATTCAGCGATCAGACGACCGACCTGATTCCGGTCCGCAATCAACTTTTTCATAGGTAATCCCCTTTTCAATATTGAAATTCATCCTTTTGCTCCATCTGGGGTCTGTCTGCGGAAAATCTTTCCGAAAATGCACTCCCCGGCTTTCTGCCCTCAGCAGGGCACTCTTTGCCACCAGGTATGAATTGATCAGCCTGTAATATCCAGGCAGTCCGCCAAAACTGACTCCGGTTTCCGAAAATTCGCCTAATTTCCGCTCAATCCCATCCACCAGTTCCTGTAGTTTAGTCCCTTCCCTGATCACTCCGGTGATCTCTGTCATCAGATTTCTGAATTTTTCACTGTCCCGACAGCTGAACTTCCTGCCGCGCCCGGTGGATCCGATCCTGTCCGAGAGATGGCCATGGCGGCTGAACTTTCCGGCCGCGAATCCGGCTCTGCGCCCGAACACCAGTGCTTCGAGCAGGGAATTGCTGGCCAGCCGGTTGGCCCCGTGGCACCCTACATTTGCGGCCTCTCCACAGGCGTAAAGTCCGGCGATATCGGATCCTCCGCAGAGGTCGGTCTTCAGCCCGCCGATTGTGTAATGTGCCACCGGCCGGATCGGCAGGAGCTGGGTTCTCAGGTCATATCCCTTCCTGAGGCAGTTGTTGAAAATCGTGGGGAAACGCTCGGTCAGAAATTTCCCGGGGAGATGCCTGGCATCGATGAAAGCTTTTTTCTGCGCCACTATGGCTCTGGATACTATATCGCGGGGCGCGAGCTCCATCAGTTCGTGCACACCGTTCATGAAGCGCTCGCCTTTTTCATTGAGCAGATACGCGCCTTCGCCGCGCAAGGCTTCAGTGATCAGAAATGTCGTGCCATCCTCGCCTACAAACGCAGTGGGGTGGAACTGGACAAATTCCATGTCCGAAATAGTGGCACCATGCAGGAATGTTTCAGCTAAAATTTCGCCGTAATTCGTCTCTGCCTGGGTGGTGTATCTGTAGATCTGGCCGAAGCCGCCTGAAGCCACGATCACAGCTTTACTGTTCCAGAAAACCGGCCCCTCTTCAGAAGTGGAAAAAACCCCCCTGCATTCGCAGTCTTCGATCGCCAGATCGTAGACGAAAGCCTCTTCCACGATCCTGGTCCGTCCCTGGTTGTGCACCATGCCCATCAAAAACTGCACCAGATTCCAGCCTGTGGCGTCCCCTCCGGCATGCAGAATCCGCCTGAATGAATGCGCCCCTTCCTGCCCGAGTTCTATGATCCGATTCTTGTCATCGAATTTCATGCCCAGCCGGACCAAAGAAGTGACCACCTGCTGCCCCTCTTCCACCAGGATTTTCACGGCTTCCCGGTTGTTGTAGTAATAACCGGCCTTCAGGGTGTCCTGGTAATGATCCTGCAGGCTGTCCGGATCGTCCCAGACGCAGGCGATGCCTCCCTGGGCGAGCGACGACGAACTGGAGAGCTTTTTCTCCCTGGTCAGGATCACTGGATTCAGGCCTGATTCGGCGCAGGCGACTGCCGCCATCAGACCGGCGAGTCCGGATCCGATAATCACGATATCAGCAGGGATGGTTTTGACAGGTTTGGGGAAAGACAGGTGTGCGTTAAAAAGTTTTTTCACGACCCGTATTATTCCTGATTTTAAAAGCCGTTTCAAACCCTCTTCATTCGAGGGTTTGATAACAGATTTTAATGGATTTTATCACACGGTCGTGAGGTCTACAAGAAAAAAACAGACTGGGCCACAGTCTGTTTTTTTAGAACAATAATTTTTAATTTTAAATTATAAATGTTGAATGGGAAGAAAACAGCATTAGCAATATCTGTAATTCAGCATTCAACATTAATATCTGTAGTTCTCTGCCTTGTACGGCCCTTCTACCGGCACACTCAAGTAGTCCGCCTGCTCCTTGCTCAGCTTGGTCAGTTTCACGCCGAGCCGGCCCAGATGCAGCCTGGCGACTTCCTCGTCCAGCTTCTTGCTGATTGTGAACACATTCAGGTCGTGCTTTTTGGTGGCCAGTTCGATCTGAGCCAGGCACTGGTTTGTGAAACTGGTGCTCATCACGAAGCTCGGGTGTCCCTTGGCGCAGCCGAGATTCACCAGCCTGCCTTCGGCCAGTATTAAGATGGAACGGCCGGATTTAAGGGTCCAGCGGTCCACCTGGGGCTTGATGTTCAACTTTCTGCAGCCTTTGGTGGTTTCCAGGTAATGCATGTCGATCTCGCTGTCGAAATGCCCGATGTTGCAGACAATCGCCTCGTCCTTCATCTTCTCCATGTGCGATCCTGCGATCACCCTGCAGTTTCCTGTGGTGGTGACAAAAATGTCGCCCTGGGAAACCACTTCTTCCAGAGTCGTGACTTCGAATCCTGCCATGGCCGCCTGCAGGGCGCAGATCGGGTCGATCTCAGTCACTACCACTCTGGCTCCGAAGCCGCGCATGGACTGGGAGCAGCCCTTGCCCACATCGCCATATCCGCAGATCACCACAGTTTTGCCTGCCACCATGATATCTGTGGCGCGCTTGATGCCGTCAGCCAGGGATTCGCGGCAGCCGTATAAATTGTCGAACTTGGATTTTGTGACAGAATCGTTCACATTGATCGCAGGGAAGAGCAGCTCGTTCTTTTCCTTCATCTGATACAGCCTGTGCACGCCTGTCGTGGTCTCTTCGGACACGCCCCTGATTTTGGAAGCGATCCTGGTCCAGTGCTTGGGATTCCTGTCGATTGACTCTCTGACCCTGTCCATCACGATCGCGAATTCCTTGTTGTCCGCTTTCCCGTCCAGGATGGCAGGCTTGCGCTCGGCTTTCACGCCGTAATGCACGAGCAGCGTGGCGTCACCGCCGTCGTCCACGATCAGGTCTGGGCCTGAGCCGTCAGGCCAGGTCAGGGCCTGCTCAGTGCACCACCAGTATTCTTCCAGTGTCTCGCCCTTCCAGGCGAAGACTGCGGCTGTTCCGGCTCTGACGATCGCTGCCGCAGCCTCGTCCTGGGTTGAGAAGATATTGCAGGAAGCCCAGCGGATGTCCGCTCCCAGCACCTTGAGTGTCTCGATCAGCATGGCCGTCTGGATCGTCATATGCAGGCTGCCGGTCAGTTTCAGCCCTTTCAACGGTTTCTTGGGGCCGTACTTTTCGCGCACAGCCATCAGCCCCGGCATCTCGCGCTCTGCAAGCTGCATCTCTTTCCTGCCCAGTTCTGCGAGCGTCATGTCAGCGACTTTGTGAGTCAGCTTGAGGTTGAGCGGCAGGTAAGCTGTCTCAGGCCTGCTGGAGGCTCTGGCTTTTCCCTTCCCTGTTTCCCGCTCCATTTCAGTTCCGTTCTTCTTCATGGTACCTCCGGCAATTTATTGATTTATCAAAATCTTCCAGGCCATTATTTTAGCATAGCAGGGTATCAGGTTACCAATAGTCAGTTCCTGTGATATGATAACACCGTGAAAACTCGCACCCTGCTCCTCTGCTTCCTGACTTCTTTCTGCGGATCGACCATCGCGATCTTCGTCTCAGGCCTTTCCAGGGCAGGCATAGCCTACCCGCTCTCGCTCCTGAAATGGCGCCTGTTCTTTGCCGCCATCTTCTTCTATTTCCTGTATAAGCGCCGCTGGTTCACTTTCGTGGAAACTGACGCCAGGCAATCCTCAGTCAACGAAAACCGCCAGCAAATCCGGGCCGCAGCGCCGCTCCCCTGGCTTGTTTTAATTTACCATGGCCTGGTGCCCACTTTCGCCGCAATGCTGATGTTCTTCTACAGCATCTGCATCGGCACTCCGGCAGGTTTCGCCACTTTCCTCTTTTTCCTCTATCCAGTCTCCAACATGTTGTATGGGTATCTGATCCTCTCTGAAAAGCCCAGCGGCCGGGCTTACATCTCGCTCGCCATAGTGCTGACAGGCCTGGCCCTGCTCCTCTGGGACAAGGCGGACGCCTCGCTGATCGGGATCGTCACAGCGATAGTCTCAGGCAATCTGTTCGGCACAGGCGTAATCTGCCACCGCTGGTACAAGCTGAGAAATCTCTCCACAGCAGTGGTGAACTTCTATGTGTTCATGGTGGGAGCCCTGGCTGCAGTAATCCTGGATGCGCTGGTGATCCGCTCAGGCATCGACCCTTATCATTTCTCAGGCCTGATCCCGCTCAGACCCGAAGTAGCCCTGCATTTCCTGGGCCTGGTCCTGATCGGCACAGTAGCTTTCTTCACTTTGCTCTCCTATGTGTCAGGCAAAGTAGAGAACTACCTGCTTGGCATCTTCCTCTCCCTGGAGCCTGCTCTCACCACTCTGATGTCTGTGCTGATTCTGGGAGAATCCCTGCCGATCCCGAAACTCTCAGGCATGGCCCTGATCATGACAGGGATAATTATACTGTCGCTGAAAAAAGAGCAGAGCTGATCAAAGAAATTCAGGCACAAAAAAATCCCTCTGCATCTCAAACGGCTATTTCATCGAGCCTTACTGGATCGAAGTCACCCATTCTTCAACCGGGCTTGCTAAAAATGTTTCCAATGGAATGCCTCCTGTGCCGACCAGCAAAGTATGATCAACCCTGAATTTCCCGTTGAATTGTTCCAGGCCCTGAAGTGAGGTTTTTTTTCTACCGCTTTTCACTTCAATCGCAGTCACTGTTTTTCCGGATCGAAGCACAAAATCCACTTCCCGGTTTCCGCCTGCCCAGTAATAAACTTCCAGCCTCTTTCCCTTTGCCCCGTTTAACAGCGTCGCGCCAACCGCAGATTCCACCAGCCGTCCAAAGATTTCAGGCTGTCCGACTGCAGCTTCATATGAATGGGACGAGAGTGCACTTAAAAGGGCGGTGTTGTAGACCATGAACTTGGGGCTGGAAGACCTCGTTCTTGCAGCATCACCGTAAAATTTCTGGAGCCCTGTGAGCAGCCCTGCGGAATCAAGCAATTCCAGGTAATGGGCCAGAGTGGTCGTATTGCCGGCGTCCTGCAATTGCCCGAGCATTTTCTGATAAGACAGCACCTGACCGGAATATGTGCAGCCAAGCTCAAACAGCCTGCGCAGCAGAACAGGTTTTTCCACCCGGTTCATAAGCAGAATGTCTCTGGAAACCGTGGTTTCGATCAATGAATCCAGGATATAATGCCTCCATCGTTCGTGATCCTCGATCAGCGCGGCGCTCCCCGGATAGCCTCCATAATATATGTATTTCAGCAGATCCCAGCCGAAAGCAGCCTTCATTTCTGGAAACGACCAATGCGTGACAGGAATTGTTTCGAATCTGCCGGCTAGGCTGTCTGATAAGCCTTTACGGACCAACAGCGGGGATGAGCCGAGAATTACTGCTCTCAACCCGCTTCCGGAAGCTGTGTCCTCGTCCCAGAGCCGCTTGACTGTCTCGGACCAGTCCTGAATTTTCTGGATTTCGTCCAGAACAACCAATCCTTCACGATTCCTGCACAGCGCCCTTGCAGTCTCCCATTGCTGCGTCAGCCAAGCCCGGTCCTTTAGCAGCGGTTCATCCGCTGAGGCATAATGAACTGGAACCGAAATCTCCTGCATCATCTGCCTGACCAGGGTAGTCTTTCCTGTTTGCCTGGGGCCTGAAAGTACCTGGATAAAGTTCCGCTTTGCCCTGCATCTTTTCAGAAACTCCGAGAACACCGGTCTTTTAAACATTCAAAGCCTCTTTTTTATTTTTGCTCAGTGCATTGAGTAATTTTACTCAATGCTGTTCCTGAATGCAAAATTAATCTTAAAATTGATAAACCTGTCATCCCAATGAATCTGATCTTACTGATTACTGTTTTACTCCTGATCTGCCTCAGCGAACTCAATTTCTGCATTTATTTGTTGTTTGCTGGATGATGTTTTCTGTCTACTCTTCGGGGCAGAGCGATTCCTTGATTTTCCGTTCATTATCAAGAAAAAATCGCTTTACATCGTTCCAGGCGGTATTGTTCAGGCTGATCGGATCAGGAGATTTTTCCGCATCCGCAAAATAAAACAGAGCTTTCAGGACATGGTAACAGTTGATCCTGCCTGGGCCGTATTTATCCAGGATCGCCTGCTTCAGATCAGGTGGGGATGTCTTTCTCAAAATCTCAAAAAGATCATAAAAATCCTTTTTTTCCGCGCGCTGAGAAACCGCAATCACCTTCATGCAGGCTATATCAGGAATCCCGGCAACCTGGATGCCCCTGAAACCGGAAAAATTCTGCAGAACTCGATAAGGATAATAAAACAGGGATATTTTTACATTGTTTATGAAAGCCTGGATTGTTTCCTGATCTTCCGCAGCGATCGTACCACCAAGTCCGGTAATACAGCGGCAGAAATAGTCGGTATTGAACTTTTTTTCGGAAAAGAAATCCAGGTCAACGCTTTTCCGATGGCCCAGATGCAGAGCCAGAGCCGTTCCGCCGGCAAGATAAAACGACTCTGCAAAATCTCTCTTCAGTGAAATCTTGTCAATAATTCCAATCAGTTCAGGATCGATTGATTTTTCAAACATAAAACCTCATCCAGAGGAACACCAAAATGGACAGCCCAGAAATTGGCACCTTTTTTATCAAGATTCCTGGATTTTCTGAGCACTTCAATCAGCAGCTCAACTGGAAATTTTTTCAGCATCCAGTTCACCTGTTCGGGATTGCCGAGAGTAATGATTCTTTCCACAATAAAAAAATCGTGCTTTCCGGTTACAATGGACTCCACTGCCACATCCCAGAAAAGGCAGCCGAGCAGTTTCCGCTCTTCAAGGCTGAGCTTGTCTTCACTCATAACAGTCCCCACCATCATTCAAAATTTTCTTTCCCTGTTCCCCATTAATTCTACCAGATTTCCGCACCTGCTGCAGCGAACTCTATTTCTGCATTTACTTCGTTCTTTTGAAATTCAAACACAAAAAAATCCCGCTGCATCCGAAATTCTTTCTGATTTACCATGAAATTACAGTGGTCGATATTATCCGCAAGAGAAGATTCAGTTGATTTCAACTGGTTTGACGGCATTGATTCCAGGCTTATCAAAATCAGAATCATAGCTTACCAGCTTCAATCCGTTCTTGACAGAAGCCCAGAGTTGATATGAATCATCAAAATCCAAGTGATATTCCCCGGCAACCTTTTCAAGATCTTTCATTTCTTCAGGATTCAAGGTCACAATATTGATTCCATCGATAAGAAGATCACTTAAAAAGGTGTGGAACAGTTCAATTTTTTTGAGCCGGAAAAGGATTATTCCAATCGAATGGATGGAAAGATCAGTGATGAAAAGTTCGTCAAGCCTGACTTTCAGGAAGAGGCTTCTAACCTCTTCAGCTTTTTCCTGCCCGAGCAATCCTTCAATAAAAACATTAGTGTCAAGAAGATACATCAGTCACGCCAATCAAGAGATTTTTTCTGGAGTTCCATTGCGGTAAATTTTCCCTGGAATTCGGAAAGCCCGCCGATCCATTCAAGGCTTGGCTTTCTCCCTTTGTGATTTTCCCTTTTGGCAAGAAGAAAATCGATAAAATCAAGGACTTCCCTGCGCAATTCGTTCGGCAGTATTCTGATTTTGCTTTCAATATTCATAATTTCTTGATCCTTTAAGTTTACAATATCTTCAATATCTTACATTTGGCTTACAGTCTTGTCAATTCCCACCGCCCGTTTCGTCATCCCTGCGGAAGCAGGGATCCATCCGTTCCTGATTTTTTTTGATTTTCTTGTATTCCCTCCCATCCCCTTTATATAATAAGCCTGTTGCTGATACATCGGACTTGCTAATGAATCTGATTTTACTGATTACTGTTTTAATCCTGATCTGCTGCAGCGAACTCTATTTCTGCATTTATTTCAGCCTTTTGAAATTCAAGCACAAAAAAATCCCGCTGAACCGGAAATATATCAAGGTGATGCACTGGCTTTTCTTCATCTCAATCCTCTGCATCCTGTATGGCTACTTCATCGAGCCATACTGGATCGAAGTCACTCATATCACGATCAGAAGCCCGAAACTGAAAAATGGCAGCCTGAGAATCGTCCATTTAAGCGATTTTCACAGCAGTGATGGAGTCAGAAACGAAGGAAAGCTGCCTGGAATCATCAATCCTCTGAAGCCTGACCTGCTCGTGTTTACAGGCGATGCTGTGATTTCCAAAGCAGGTATACCTGTCTTCTGCCGGGCCATGAGTTCCCTGGAAGCCGGCATAGGCAAGTTTGCGGTGCTGGGGAATACAGATGCGCTCAACTCCCTCAAAAACAGAATTTTTGAGAATACAGGGTTCAAGGTACTCAACGGCGATAAAGTGGCATTTGAAAAAGGCGGGACTTCTTTCATCATCACTGGTCTGCAAAGCTTCTATCCTCACGTGACAGAGACCAATGTTTTTCAACAATACCCGATTCTTCACGATCTGAAGCCCAGCTCCTATAATATTCTTTTACTGCATTCTCCGGATCTCTTCAACACTCTCGATTGCGGGATCGATCTTTTTCTGGCAGGCCACACGCATGGCGGACAGGTCAGTCTGCTCCTGACAGGATCTCTTTTTTCCCATTCAAAATACGGATACATCAGCGGCGAATACTCAAAAAATGATGCCCTGCTTTATGTGAACAGAGGGCTTGGAGTAGAAAAAGGCGGCTGGCATGGAGCAAGATTCCTCTGCCGCCCAGAAGTAACGGTGATCGATATCGTCCCTCAAGAACAGTGAGTATTTTTTTCCTTGCATTTCTTTTCCCTGCTTCACTATAATACCCATTATGCTGATATATCTTATCCTTTCTTTGGCCTTGCTGTTCCAGACCCCGGCCATGGCCTATATTGATCCGGGTTCAGGCAGCTATCTGTTCCAGGTGACTATCGCAGCCTTGCTTGGCGGCTTATACGCGATCAAGCTTTACTGGCAGAATCTCAAAGCCTGGTTTAATAAGAAATTCAAGCGGAAATCAGATAAGTGACATCTCTATATGGCTGCTGAAATACTTCCTTCTTCTTTCAGAGATCCCTCAGGTTTTGTCTTTCAGCAGGACGGTAAATTATATCGGCAGATCAACCGCTGCTATCAGAATGATTATGACCTGTTAATCAAATCCGGCCTTTACGATCACCTGGTTTCCGAGGAATTGCTGATTCCGCATCAAGACTGCATAATAAACTCCCCTCAACCGGAAACTCTGTATAAAATCATCAAGCCTCAGGAAATTCCATTCATTTCCTATCCCTATGAATGGTGTTTCAGCCAGTTGAAAGCAGCTGCTCTGCTCACTTTGCAGATCCAGGCCAGGGCACTTGAACACGGTCTGACCTTAAAGGATGCCAGCGCCTACAACATCCAATTCACAGGCTACAAGCCGATCTTCATCGACACCCTGTCCTTCGAGAAATATCAGCCAGGCTCTCCCTGGATAGCCTACCGCCAGTTCTGCCGGCATTTTCTGGCACCACTGGCTCTGATGAGCTACCAATCCCCTGAACTGAACAAACTAAGCCTCAGCTTCCTGGATGGAATCCCGTTAGATGTAGCATCTGCAACCCTTCCTTTTTCCAGCAGATTCAACTGGCACCTTTTAGTGCACCTGCACATGCACGCCTCCAGTGAAAAGAATTGCCAGCCCGCTACTAATACAGGAAACCAAAGCCAGATCACTCTCAACTCCCTGAAAGGGATCATAGACAGCCTGATCACGGCAGTCCAGAAACTCAATCTACCCAAAAACAAAACTCTCTGGAGCGAATATTACGAAAACACCAATTACAACACAAAAGCCATGTCCGAAAAAGAGCGGATAGTCCGCGAAACCATAGCTCAGATCAAGCCTGCCACAGTCTGCGACGCAGGCGCCAATACCGGCAGATTCAGCCGTATTGCTTCCGAATCAGGTGCCTACACCATCTCAATCGACAGCGACCATGAAACAGTAGAACTGAACTACCTTGATGCTCAAACCCGCAAAGACAAAAACCTGCTCCCAATAAACGCCGACCTGTCCAACCCCACACCAGCCATCGGCTGCCTGAATCAGGAGCGGAGTTCACTGCTCTCACGCGCTCCGGCAGACCTTACCCTGGCCCTTGCCCTGATCCATCACCTGGCAATTACCAACAACATGCCAATGGACAAAATCGCCAGGCTCTTCGCCTCTTTTTCCAAAAACTTGCTGATCGAATTCATCCCAAAGACAGATTCCCAGATTGTGGAAATGCTTTCCATGAGGAAGGATATTTTTATCTCTTACAACCAAGATGCCTTTGAAAAGGAATTTTCTGTGTTTTTTCGCATAGTCAAGAAATGGGGAATTTTCGAGACGAAGAGAAGTTTATATTGGCTAGAGAGGATTTAGTTCCGTTTCGTGTGTTTAAATTCTCAAGTATGGACAATTACTTCTTTACTAAGTAAAATTTGTTCAATGCTCACCATAGTGATACCAGTTTACAATGAGGAAAAAAACCTACCCGGGCTGCTAGACGGCCTCAAATCTATTCCACAAAATTGGGAAGTGATTATCGTAGACGATGGTAGCACTGATTCAAGCGCTACTATTCTTAAATCGTCGGGTTACATGGTGATTACTCACCCGGAGAATTATGGCTACGGGGCAGCACTCAAGACTGGGATCAGAGCGGCAACGAGTGAATTTGTGGCAATCATGGATAGTGACGGCCAGCACCAGTCAACGGAGATTTCCAAGCTTCTGGAACATTGCAGAGATTTCGACATGGTAGTAGGGGCGCGGCGGACAGGATCGGTATTGCTTCGAAAACCCGGAAAATTCCTACTCGCCCAATTCGCAGATTTTCTGACCGGTAGAAAGATCCCTGACCTGAACAGCGGGTTCAGGATTTTCAAGAGGGATTTCATAGTCAAATATCTGCCGATACTTCCGGACGGTTTCTCCTTCACTACCACGATCACGCTGGCTGCTTTCACTGATGGATACAGGGTGAAATATGTGCCTGTGGATGTGATCCCTCGCCAGGGAGGAAGGTCGGAAGTGCTTGCGTCCGACGCACTGCGTACTTTCTATATGGTGCTCAAGATGGCTGCCTTCTTCAATCCACTCAAGGTTTTCCTGCCGTTCAGCTTGATATGCTTTACCCTCTCTGCATGGGAACTTCTGTATGAAATTCACCTCAAGGGTTTGTTCCACATTTCCGGCAGTTTCACTGTGATGTCGCTGGCAGGCTTCATCTTCTTTTTCTTTGGATTGATTGCGGATATGCTGGCTACAATGAGAAAATGGAGATAATTTAGAATATGATGTTTCTAGCGAGAGAAATCTGTTTCATTTTGTTAGAAGTCGACATAGGATCATGAAAACAGTCACACTACTTTCGTGCCTTTCGAGAATTCAACTACTGGCACTTAGTCCAATCTCTGATGTGGTTGTATGCAAAGGCATGTTTAAATGAAAGTACTACTGATCAATCCACCCTCAGGCCGGGAAATCCTCTGCAATAATCCCAGGATCGTCAAAGAAGAAGTGGGTTGCTTCCCTCCACTGGGTCTGCTATATCTGGGCACCATCCTGAAGAATCGGGGCTATTTAGTTTCTGTGCTTGATGCCCAGGTCGAAAAACTCACCTACCAAGAGATCGGGAAATTCATCAGAGAATACAAACCCGATGTCACAGGGATAATAGTGATGACATTCACGCTGCTTGACGTACTGGATACCTGCAGACTCGTGAAAAAAGAAGCTCCTTCCAGCAGGCTCGTGCTGGGTGGGCCGCATGTCTATATCTATCCGCGGGAGGCAATGTATACTACAGGTGCGGATTATGCAATAATGGGAGAGGGCGAATTCTCGTTTCCCATGCTTCTCGAGAATCTCGACAACTTTAAAGAATTACCCCGAATACCCGGTCTGGTCTATCGAGAGGGTAGCGACATCCGCTTTGGGGCAGATCCTGAATTCATCGAAGACCTGGACAGCATTCCAATCCCGGACCGCACCCTTACCCCTTTCCGCAAATATTCCTCCCTCCTGTCGATCAACAATCCTGTGACCACCATGTTCACCTCCCGCGGCTGTCCCTATCGGTGCAGCTTCTGTGACAGACCGCATCTGGGCAAGCGCTTTAGAGCTCACAGCGCTGGATACGTGATTTCGGAAATGGAAGCCTGTGAACGCCTCGGAATCAAAGAAATTCTTGTCTACGATGATACTTTCACGATCGACAGAAAACGAGTGATCGATGTCTGCATGGGCTATCTGGAACGCGGCCTTACCATTGTCTGGAGTATCAGGTCCAGGGTGAACACTGTAGATTGTGAGATGCTTTCCTTTCTGAAAAGAGCCAACTGTCAACACATTCATTTCGGAGTTGAAGCCGGTACCAGCAAGATACTGCATGTACTCAACAAGGACATTACTAAGGAGCAAGCGCTTAAAGCGTTCAGAACTTCGAAACAGCTGGGAATTGAGACTCTGGCCTATTTCATGATCGGAGCCCCGTCAGAAACCGAGCAAGACATCCGCGCCACTTTCCGCTTCGCACGCCAACTGGCCCCGGATTTTATGCATCTGACAATACTCACACCGTTCCCAGGTACAGAAATTTACAGGATGGGGATTGAAAGAGGACTATTCCCTGACTTTTACCAAGCTTTTGCAGCTGATCCCCGAGATTCATTCACACCCAGATTCTGGGATGCAGAAATCCGGGAAAGCCGACTGAAAGAATTGGTGCTCGAAGGCTATAAAAAATTCTATTTCCGTCCCTCATACATTCTAAGTCGCCTGCTGCGTCTCAAAAATGCCAGAGAACTCTGGAAAAAGGCCAGAGCCGCACTCAAGCTGTTTCTATGGAAATAGTGATAATGTGCTTGATTTATAACATGTACTTACGATAATAGTAATACTGGAAGAAAATACATTAACTTACTTTAAAGCACATCAGATTGTTTCAAGTATCACAGTTACATTTTCAAGTTCCCCAAGAATTTGAGAAAGAAACTCAGCATCTTTAAACTTCGATTTATCCTCAGAGAAAGGAATGACGATTTTGTTTGATCCGTTAATCAATGGATACCAGTTTACATTCTCAACAGCATTCCTTACAATGAAACAATTGTTGGATAGATCTTCAGGTTTTGAGGAATCAGATATTATTGTAAATTTGTCATTAAATCCGCATTTAAGTTTGTCTAGAGATATTTCATCGTTCGATAGAAGTATCAGAGTCCGTTGACCTTCATTGCTACCACACATGATACTGCCAAACAGTTTTGTGAAATCTGTAGATTGTAAAAATCTGGCCTTAGGGAGTATAGATCTTAAATTTACTTCAGAAACATGACCTTCAAAAAAATAAAGCAGAAATACTATGATATACCCAAATAGACAACCAACAGCAGTGAAAGCAAATAAGTACTTTGTAAAATTTGGTTTAATTGGACTGGGATTTAAATACGGTTCTTCCAGCACCTGTTCGATTTTCAGGTCGTTTTGTTGATCAATCTTTGCTTCTTCCAGACTTTTCTTGAACATCATGTAAAGGTCTTCCGCAGTCTTGCGATCCCTGGAAATTCTAAAAAATTCCTGGTTTCTCATAGGTAAGGATTTATTTTTTTCTTCTGTTTCATTCAGAATCCGCTGATATACCCCAATCGTAGCTTCAGACAATCTGTTGTCCAACTCAGCTTGTATGACGCCATCAAATAATCCTTGTGAAATGGGATTATTCACAACTGTTGTGCTCGAATAGATTTTTTCCACTTCCTTTTTCATCTGTGCTTTCAGTAGGTTAATTTTCTCTTTCAAATCAGTAACCCTAGGATTATTTTCTTTGAAATCAGAATTTAACATTGAACTCAGGTTTAATTGAGAGTCTGTAAGTTGCTGTCTTAAAGTGTCTATACTCGGATTTTTTACATCTTCTCGGGAGGAAATTCTTTCCTTCTCCATTTTTGGTAAAGACTCTTTGTACTCTTTTATTTTAAGATTATTCAGCTCAATACTCAGTTTTAAGCTCTGGATTTCAGTTGTATATTTAGCTATTGTAGAGATAAGGCCACTACTTTCACGATCCAGGATAAAATAACCATAATTATCTTGAAACTTTCGATAGTTTTCTTCCGCCTTTAAAAGATTTTCATACCATTCCTCGATCCTTTTACCAATAAAATCAATTTTACCCTGTGTTTTTCCTAATCTTAGTAATTCCATCCTCGAAAAAGAAGCAGATAATAATAATTGTAAAAAATTCTCCGCTCTTGCACCATCATTGTCGTTAAAGGAAATCTCCAACACATTTGAGACATCTTGTCGTTCTTCGACATTTAGTGAAAGTTTCAGGTTTTCTCTTACTTTACTTCGAAACATTTCAACATCATATTCTGGCCAGCCAAAAAATTCCTTGATTTTATATCTGAAAGAGGGACCTAAAGGCCATTTCATCTTTGATTTCGTCTCTTCCACTACAACTTCAACCAACTTATCAAGAACTGGTCTCGATAATAAAAAAGCCTTGAAATTACTGCTGCCCGAGTCATTCGTGTTATTAAAAATAGAAAGAAAATTGTCATTAGCAGCCAATGAATTCATAACTTTAGGTTTAGATGGTAACAAAATTGAAGCACTTGCCTGAAAAACTTTTTTTGTGTTAAAAATATAAATCAAACCAACTATTGTAAACAATAAAACTGTGGTAAATAATATCTTTTTCTTATTAATTACTACCTTATACAATATTTTTAAATCTATCATGTCATGCTGATCATTCTGATTCATAATTGTTCCCTCCAAAATGGATAAATTGCTCCAATTTTAATATATTTTTCAAAAATATCGTATAAAAATTGCATCTAAGTCCATTAATACGCCAGGCTCGAAAATCTTCTCTGCTTTTTAAGAAAATATTTTTCAAATTTCTGTTGCTTTCCCCGCCAATTCTCATTTTAACTAATGTCTTGGGGATATAGGAAGTAGAAATCTTAATTTTTTCAAGGAATCTGAGCATAATCTCATAATCTGCAGCGATTCTCAGTCTTGTATCAAAATCGCCATATTTATTATAGACTTCTTTTTTAACAAAAAAGGTCGGGTGCGGCGGCATCCAGCCCCATTTAAAACTACCTTTCCTGAATTCACCGGATTTCCAGTATCTGAGCACTTTATTATGATTCTGACGCGACACATAAATCAGATCGCCAAATAAACTGTCTGGATCAGATTTAACAAATTCATCACACACATCAGTTATTACATTCTGATCATTGTACAGGTCGTCGGAATGCAGAAAACCAATGATGTCTCCAGTTGCCAGTGAAATTCCCTTGTTCAGTGCATGATAAATTCCATCATCCCTCTCCGAGACTACGATACTGTCTCTGCTCCTGTTCTGTTCAATTATTCTCAGAGTCCCATCAGTCGATCCACCATCAATGATAATATGCTCAATATTCTGATGGTTTTGACTCTGAACACTGGTCAAACACTGTTGAATATAGTCGTGGCTGTTAAAACAGGCTGTAATAATGGATATCTTCATTCTGGCCTTATTTTACTTGAAAGCAGAATTTTTTCATACAATCCTCTGTATTTATTGGCGATTACCTTTACTTCAAATTCCTTTCTGACCTTTTCAATTGCATTAAAGGCTATTTTCTTACGTTCTGCTCTTAACAACCATTTAATTCCAGTGCAAAAGCTATCATCAGAATAAGGATCAGCAAGATAGCCGCTCTGCTGGTGATCCACTATATCCAGCAGACCAGTGCCGCCAAAGCATGCGACTGGTGTACCGCAAGCCATGGATTCAGTAGCTGTCTGTCCAAAAGATTCCTGCCTTGACGGTATGCACATCACATCTGCAGCAGAATAAAGAATTCTCAAGGTTTCATCACTGGAAATTAACCCGAAGTCATGTACTGGAACTTTTATCTCATTGATGGTCCTGTTTGGTTTAGACCCAAAAATTGCCACTTCAAAGCTGTCTTTCAGTTCAGAATGAACTAATCTGTTAATTACCTTTATAAATATGTCGAACCCTTTATTTTTATCCGTAAGACTCTTTACAGCTCCAAACAACAAAATGGTCTTATCAGCAGGAAGTTTCAATTTAGACCTGGAAAGTAATCTGTCCTCAGGATAAAACACTTCCAGATCAAGGCTGTTTGCAATTACTTCAATTTGTCTGTTTCGAAACAGTGAACTTTCCTTCGCGCAATTCGCCAGCCATCTGCTGGGTGTAACAACAGAGATTTTCAAATTGTTCCAGGCTCTATTTTTATGCTCCCAGATCAACCTGCTCAGATCGCTGCCTTTCTTTGAATTAAGTTGAAAGCAGTGTCCGCAGGATTCTCTGTAATTTGTGCATTCCCCTGGCACATGGCATCCTCCAGTAAAAGGCCAGGAATCATGCAATGTCCATACTATGGGAAGTTTAAATCTCGTCAAGTCATTAATGGCAATAAATCCACGGGTAATCCAATGTAGATTCACAATATTGGGTCTGAAGCTTTTAATTCTTTTAAATTGTAATGACGGAAGCCATCCAATATCCCACACATATTTTAAAGATGATGGATAAAATGCCAAGGGTAAAATATCAATATATGGACGGAGTATGCTGATAAATCTTTCAATGCCAGGCCTCGGGCCATAAGTATTGCTTACAGCACTGCTTTTTTTTTGAACCAATAATGTCGAATCTATACCTACTTTTTGTAGACCAGCATGCAATCTCTGCACAGCTCTGGCAGCTCCGCCCGAAAAGTCGTTTGTATTAAGTAATATAGGCTTGATTTTCATTTTGAATTTTCCTTAGGTAAGCCAGATTAACCGCAAACAATAAATTGATGGGAAACATCTCAAATATAATTGTAGAAACCATAAAACCAACGAAAATTACTAAAAAATGCATGAATATTAATTCTTGTCTAACAAATTTAATCATCAGTAAAGCAAAGACAACTAAGGCAACAAAGCCAACATTGCAGGCAATTGAAGTAAGTGTTGAGTCTGCTATAAATCCTTTGTGCCCCATTGCATTGAAAGAAAGACTTGAGGTATTTACAAGAACCATCGTATTTGTAGCTTCTCCAAATCTCATCGATATCAGTGCATTTTTGGGATCTAATACATTCGATAGAAAGATATTTACTCGCGCTAATAATGAAACATAAATATGGCTTCTTCCAACTAGAATTGGCATTATTACAATCATAACAATCAACATTAAAGGAGTTAAAGTTACAAATAACCCTTTTTGCAGTATTTTGGAATACAGTAAGCACAAATAAAAAGCCATCAGAATTAAAACACCAGTTCCAGAACCGGTTAGAAATATGCTTAAAGGTCCTATAAGATATAGTACTGTTTTTTTTATTAATCCATTTGGACTGAAATGGAAACAATAGAACATAGATACCATTGTAAATGCCGCCATACTAGTAGGTATCAGAAAGATACCAGGATTTCTTTTGTTTAAACCGAAAAATGTTCTTCCGAAAAACGATGGGAAGTATATAGCCTGAAACACTTGAAGTATGCAGCTGGTTATTAAAATAAATACCATAATAGTGTTAATTTTATTTTGTAAATTCGTATCAACTGATCGATAAATTACCGGTATGAGCAGTAATGGCAGTAACCAGCGTATTCCAGATGCACATGCCATAAGAGTAGTCATAGGAAATGAAATTAGCATCGATGCGATAGATAATAATATTAACACCAAGAAATATTTATCAAAATAATGAATTTTTGTTTCCTTCAGAAAAACAATTATTCCTAAAGATAAAATAAATAAAAACAATATGTCTTTCATTGCTTTTAAATACACAGGTGTAAGAGCTTTTGATGTATCCGACATCAGACCTTGTAAAAGTGCATAAACTTCAGCTATAGATAAAAATGGAGTTAAAGCAATTCCAAATAGTATTAACCAGAAAATAAATTTTCGAATGGAAATTTTCATAGTCAGCCTTTAATCAGTTTTAAACAAACCATTACTTGTTTCAAACCTTGCTTCATTACCATAAAACAATACTCGTATTTTATCATAAGATGGGATTTATTCTTTAAATTAGTAAGCTTGGCTTTTGTGAACTCCCTGAAAGTCTTAATCGGATAGATTTGACTGACCCCGCCTGCAGACATGTTGGAGATGACTTCATTAATAAACAAAACTTTCAAGTCTTTGACTCTTAAAAGTAAATCATAATCCATTGCTATGCGGTAATCAGTGCTATAAAATCCATATTTCAAATACAGGTTTTTATTATGAAATGTGGCTTGATGCGGAATGTTCATTCTTTTCAAAAAAGTCTTCCTGTCAAATGGTTTTCCGCATATGAGCTGTGTGCAATTATAGGTATTAACTAAATTAATTTTCCCGTAAATAACATCAAAATCAGTTTGCAATAGATGAGAATGAACTTTATCTAAAATGGAATCAGCAATGAATGTGTCACCTGAGTTGATGAAAATTATCCAATCCCCAGAGGAGTTTCTGACCCCTTTGTTAAATGCATCGCTTATACCTTCGTCTTTTTCACTGATGATGCAATTAATTTTATCCCGATATTTATTTATTACATTAATTGTCCCATCGCTAGATCCACCATCGATTACAATGTATTCGAAATTTTTATAGGTCTGATTTATAATACTTATTATTGTCTTTTCAATAGTTGATGCAGAATTAAAAACTACTGTTACCACACTAATCATAGGCAGCTGGATAGGCTTGGATTTAATGTTTTTTTCCATGACTGCAGAACTTCTCCGCTGAAAATTCCAGTTAGTTCTGCTTCCTTTCAATTAGAAACACTTCAGAGGACATGCACCTGATTTCAGAAAAATAATACTGCTGGGCGCTATGGAACACAATTTTTTCATTGAAATTACCTGCTGCAATTGCTTTAAAAGGCATAGTGCCAACCCAACAGAATAAGGGATGTTCTTTTACAAAATTTCCCTCCGTTAATTTCGAAACAGGAAAACTTTTAACGTTACAGTAGTAATAAAGTTTAAACTGTTGATTCGACATGAATATAGTCTGGTCAGTTCTCAACTGGCTTAATTTGACATTATCCCAGAATTTATCAATAACAGGCAAGGTGAATGCGTAATAGGCACCAGGGTATACAAAGGATGAATTCTTAAATAAATCTGCAGAAACAAAACTGACTAAAAGTAAAATGAGGATAGTGTTTTTTCTGGTAAAACAATTAAATTGATATAAAATGAGAAAATAAACTAATGGTAAAATGCTGAAATAGTATCTTGGAATGTTCATGTGATGATAAAAAAGAGAAAAGAAAATCAAATGGCTGAATATGGATAAAACAACAAACCACTTTGCCTTGCTGCTTTGTTTTGAAGCAATAAAAACATACCCACCTATCAGAATTAGAATTGTAATAAGGCAATAATATGCATTCGTTAAAAACACACTGAAACTTCTGGATAACCGCTTTGCTTCTTTGACAGGCAATATTCCATCTGTAAGAAAAAATACGTTCTTTTCTAAACTCAAGAAAAAAGGGGCTGCACCAGCAACAAACTGATTATCTATTGTTTTCTTAATGTTTTCCTGATTGTTGGCAGAAATAAACCAATGATTAAACAAAAAACAAATGCCTAAAATAGAGATAAGCCTCAGCAAATTTCGCCAATTTCTATTAATCAACTCAAAAAGGCACGAAGAGAATACTAATAAATAAATATTTACCCTGAAAAACGCAGCTGCCAAGGTAATAATGAATAAGACTAAAAAGTCCTTACGTGAAAACTCTATTTCTGACTCGATGTAAAACAAAATAAAGCAAAAACAAAATAATGTAGAAAAGTTATCATTATAAATTAGTATTAGGTTATTAATGAAATAAGGGTTGAATATTATTAACAATGAAACCAAACGAGGATTGCTTAGCTGTAATTTGCTAAAGAGATTGACAAGAAAGTAGTAAGTGAAAAAGTAAGTAATTGCGATAATCAAACGCATTATTACTTCCCATTCACTTCCAAACATGATGCGCAATAAATAGATTAAATAGGAAATACCAACTTGCGGAGATATAACCTGTTGAAAATTTCCTGGTTCAACATCCACTGATAATTGGCCATGATTTTTCAATGATTCTGATAAATTCCAATAGTAAAAATAATCATCACAGTATGTAGCTTTCCAGCCGCAATATATCAAGATAAATAGAAAGACCAGAAGATTACTTTTATTAATCATCGTCATGGGTTAGGGACCCATTTTTTAATAGAAAAAGGGTTGTCCTCTTTCGAGTAAAAACTCTCATCCTTTGATAAAGTTAAGCCTGCATTAAAGTAATGGTTAAATATGACTTTGAAATAATTAACAGGCGTGATTCCTTCATAAAAAAGTCTTTGTCCATCTGGAGAATAAATCGCAGCAAAATTTGATTGTGCATTCTCCATGGCTTCATTCAGAGGCACGGTAAAATGAGGACCATGATCCGAGTGAATTAGTATAACAGGAGCTTTTTTGGAATGCGTAAGTATGTACTCAACTGATTCTTGAGTTAATTTTGAAATATAGATTAATTGATTTAAATAACCTTCATAATCGTCCCATCCGCTTTTCCAAATATTAGCAGCTGTACTATGGAGAAATTGATTATAGTGGTCCCCGTTTTGGGTAAAAACAAACGGGGGGTGAGGGGAACGGATACTTGCAAAAACAAATTTAGGCCCAGGAAGTTCAGTGGACTTTTTCAAGGCTTCAAATCGGTTTAAAACAGTATTGCGAATAATATTTGGAAACAATGACAATCTTGTTAAAAAAGCTTTAGCAATGGTAAGGTTTAATACCATAAAATAAAATTCTTCACTGGCTTCGTTTAATACACTTGATCCAGTACTAACATTTAAATCATCATATTTATATCCCCGGCTCATCACATATGCTTTAACTTTATTTTCAAGTTTATTCAACGTATTAATTTGAGCCTGTTTTGGCTTTTCATCTGATTCTTCAATTTTTGCATAATCCATCATCATTGTGGAAGGAATTGAAAGCTGTGTGAAAGTGTAATTGGATTTACTGTGTTCGAGAATGAAAAAACCTTTTGACTTTAAATAATCGATGAATTCATGATTATCAAAATTGTAAATCTGTACAAGAGTATTAGCATTTGCATAGCCGTCCAGAATAATGTGATAGATATCAGGTAAGTTTTCTTGGTTAATTTTAGGTGTTATAGGAAACAACTCAGTTGGGCTGCCTGAATTTGTTGGGCCTGCCGACCTACACTTACTGATTACAGTAATAATTAACGGAAAAGAAAACAAAACAATTGAAAAAATATTTATGAAATCGCTTACCCATAGCGGTATTTTTCTGATCCTGGTTAGTGGATAGAACAATATTAAAGTAAGTATCAGGTATGCCAGTAACATGTATCTGTTTTTGAAAATTAGAACATTGAATACAATCCGATTATGAATCAATGAGATAAATTGACCATAGGAGTAATTCCATACGATTACAAACAAAGTTAAAATAATTACCTTTTGATGGTTTTGGCAAAATCGGAAAGCAATGGAATTAATACCGACAATGAGTATAAGGGAGATAATAATTGGCAATGCCAACATGGAAATTTTAAGTTGGGAGGCATTATTTGAATACAGAATCAATATGGGATACCAGCCTAACAAAAAGGTGGGAAAATAGATTTTCAAAAGCTTAATCATAATTTGCTGCTACAAACGCTATAAAATTTTAGGTGGTTGCAGTGCATACTTTTTCAATAATTTCTTTTAATCTTTCACGGAACTGGGATGGTCCCCATTTCTTGCCTTTCTCACGACCGGAACTTATCAATTTAGCACACAGGTCATCGTCCTTCCATAACATCTCAATACATTTTGATATTTCATCAATAGAATCCGGATTGAATAGCAAGGCTGCATCACCAACCTGCTCAGGCATTCCGTAAATTTTAGAGACCGCGGCTGGACAGCCTGATACAAAAGCCTCTAACGGTGGTATATTGGTTGGGCCAAAATAAGTAGGCATTATGAGTGCCCTAGCTCGTCGATAGAGTGCAGCCAAGTCTGAATTTGATACATACCCCAGGAAAACAACTTGCTTCAACAGGTCCAACTCCATTGTTAATCTCTTTATAGATCCATAAACATTCTTTTTCGATCCTACAAATACTATTTTCAAGTCAGGTAGATCTTTAGTTAATTTAGCAATTGCTTTGAGTAAATTTTTATGGTTTTTGTGTTCCCAGAATTGGGCCGGATAAAAAAGAAACTTCTTCGGCAATTGGTGTCTACGATCAAAATCTTCGTTAGTGACACTTGAATAAATGTAATCAGGCGCAATAAAGGGGAGAGAAAATACTTTTTCCGTTTTTATTCCATATGTTTCAATAACTTGATTTTTTCCTATTTCAGAATCCACCAGAATTCCCTTGCAGTAACGACAGATATTTTGATAACGCATTTCTCTTTCATGGTAAATTCTTTTCCCCGAAACTTCTGGAAAGCGTGGTTCATAACGGTGCATCAAATCATAAATCGTTGTCAAAGCTGGCACCGGGATTTGATAACTAAGCTCGTCTTCAGTTGGGAATATCCAAATATCACAATTTTCTTTCATCACTGTTCTCGCCACTGGAAACAGCAAAGGAGATATTGCGCGCTGAAATTCAGTTATTGGGACAAGTTTTCTAACAACTTTGTAAGCCAAGTTACCAAGATTGAAATTACCGGCATATTTACATTCAACATTGTATTTTTTAATTACTTCCATCCACTGGGGGTTGGAAAAACAAGCGACTTTAGAATAAAGGTCTTCTGATAGACCGGATACGGCTTCCAGAATTGAAAGATTGTATTGAAATGCTCCACCAGAATGGGGAACAGCATTGAGATAAACTCCAACGCGGAGTTTTTTCATAACTTGGCGATAAAGCAAACACCCCAAGTGTCACAACCTGGTGGCTTCCCGGTAAGCCATTCTTCACATTCTTGGAGTTCTAATCCAGTTTGTTCCATGATCATCTCAATCTCGGTTTTGAAAAGATACCGCATTGGATGAGATTCCTTGAGAATTGTTGTTTTTTTGGTTTTTTTATCTGTGATGTTTATCGTATAATTTACAATCACTATATTATCATTTGGAAACATGACTGGTTCAGCAATTCTTAAGATGGATGTTTTATCGTCTTCCAGGCGTTTGACCCTGACAGTTGGGCGGTCTGTGAGAACTGCTGGCCCGTACCAGCAATCAAAAATTAAAACACCCTCTTTTTTCAAATGTTTCTTGGCACATTTGAAAGTCTGTATCAGAGAGTCGTTGGAGGTTTGATAACTGATCACATGAAACAAAGAAATTACTGCATCATACTTCTTTAAAATATTAAAATTTCGGATATCACCATGAGAAAAATTAAGCTTTGAAGAGATTTTAGAAGGTAAGTACTTCTTGTTTTTCTCAGCTTTTTCAAGCATTTCACTACTGAAATCTAACCCAGAGACATTGTATCCTTTCTTAGCCAATAATATTGCGTGTTTGCCTGTACCACAACCAAGCTCCAGCAAATCTGTGGCATTATTAAAATGTCTCTTTAACAGTTTGGAAATATAATCTGTTTCAGCGGAGTAATTTTTATCTTTATAAAGTAAATCATAATATTTTGAATAGTCTCCAAACACCCTCATCGGAAAACCTCCTGTAAAACCGCCGCTACTTCATCAATCTGCTCACTCTTTAATCCAAGACCACTTGGTACATAAAAACCCCGTCTGGCAATTTTCTCAGCAACAGGGTAGGATTCGCCATTGAATAACCCCATTTTTCGAAACACAGGCTGCTCGTGCATCGGCCAAAAAAAGGGGCGAGTTCCAATATTGCGATTTCCAAGTTTTTTCATGGCTTCTTCTGCATCAAATGGAATTTCATCATTTAAAACAATACCGTAGACCCAATATATATTATCAGCATAAATAGTTTTTAAAACAGGAAGTTGTAACCCCTTGATTGATTTTAGTAACTCAGTATATTTTTCTCCAATACTACGCTTGATCTTCACGAATTCATCGAGTCTTTCCAACTGAGCAAGGCCAAGTGCTGCTTGAAGGTTTGTCATTCTTAAATTCCAGCCGAGTTTTTCATGTATAAATCTTTTTCTAGGTAAGAAGCATAGATTGCGAAGAGATCGCGATTCTTCATCAAGTTTTTCATCGTCAGTTACAATCATCCCGCCTTCTCCGGTTGTCACGTGCTTATTGGGGTAAAAACTGAAAATGCTGATGTCCCCAAAGCTTCCGCAAGGTCGTCCTTTGTATGTCTGCCCATGCATTTCAGCAGCATCTTCAATGATTTTCAAACCATATTTTTCAGCGATTTTCATAACGGGATCCATATCAACAGGAAGTCCATAAATATGAACGACCATAATCGCCTTAGTCTTTTGAGTGATTTTGTCTTCTATCTGATCCACCTTCATGTTCCATGTATCAGGCTCACAATCAATGAGTACAGGAATACCCCCAACCTTCACTATAGCGGCAGCACAGGAAATGATGGTAAAGGCCGGCATGATAACTTCATCTCCTTTATCAATCCCCAATGCTACAACTGCCGCCTCAAGTGCTGCAGAGCCATTACAGACAGCAACGCCATATTTTCGCCCGACTCTCTTTGCGAAGAGCTCCTCGAATTTCTTTATGAATGGCCCTTCCGATGAAATCCAACCAGTATCGATACATTCAATTAAGTATTTTTTTTCATTACCATTTAACAATGGGGTATTAACAGGAATCATATTAACTCCTTGATAACTATCTCATTTGGAGCTGCAGGTTCAAAACGTGTTTTATCTCTATCCCCAACATAAGGACCTTGCTTTACTTCAATAATTTCACTTTCTTCAAGCATGGTAAAACCATGTCCACCAAAGGCAAGTAATATTACATCTCCTTTGTGTAAAATTTTGCTCTCTATATATACCTTGTTATCATCATAAAAATCCACTCTAACCTTTCCACTCTTGATAAACAGGACTTCTTTAGTAAAACTGACTTCTCGAGGAACTGGGTTGTGTACATGCGGAGGTATAATATAACCATCTGGTCTTTTCATATAGGCTAGTTGCTGAGAGAATTCATCCGGAGTAAAAAAACTGATCCCATCACTAGAAAAATCATTAGTAATGATAATCGCTAAAATACAATCATCCTTAGTTATCTTAATAACATTCATCATGTCAACCACCTCAAAACACTATAAATTATATCAATCCTTCGATCACTTGCTACTTTATCGGATTAAAATCTCTCAACCTTGCCAGTAATTGTGTTGTAAACAGGCATACCACTTATAATTCCACTACGCTTATCTCCTGCAACGTATGTGAGTTTCCCATTTCTGCCTCTGCTTTCTCTGAATTTAGAAACCACATATCCTTCTTCAATAGGTATCGGTCTAATTACACTATTGAGTTTATCATTTCTCACAAAATACGCGTTATTCCCCGCAGTGTTACAGCCAATAAAAGAATACCCTTTTTTTGCTGACAATTGATGCAAAGCTCGGAGTGATGCACCTTCATACAAGTTGCTATAATGAGCCTTAGTTCTATTAAAATTCTTATCATAAGGAACTGTAATGGCCCTGTCTAACCCAAACACACTATTATATTCTAGGATAACTAATATGGGGGAAATGACGCAGATTTCTTTCCAGATCCAATAATCATTACCATCTAAATCAATATGTAGAATTCCTACCTCTTTATCAAATGGGCAGGTGGATAGAAGTTCATTTATATTTGAGCAATCGATGAATGCAGCTTTAACAAATAGCTCATACCTCCAAAAATACTCTGAGTTAGCTATATTTACCACGTTCTGTTTAGAACCATCCAAAACAAAGCCAGACCAATTATCATTCATCATCAAAAAACGTGTGTTGGATTCTCGGTAATCTTCAACTCCAAACTCGATAAAAGTATTATGAGAAAATTCCAGATTACTAATTAACCACTGAATTATTCCATCATCCCCAAATTGGGAAAATACTTTAAATTCAACTTCACTTATCGACTTTACATGCTTTCGAGACTTCACATTTTCTGATAACAACTTACCCAACAATAACATTTGTGCTTCTGAACTGTGCTCTTGAAAAATCATCTTCTTAATTGCTCTTATAAAGCTATGAATTTGATTAATTACCTTCATAATTATCCCTCACTGTAATTAACTCATGAATAATACTCTCTTATATTATCATATCAATTCTCTAACAGCTTAAATTTCAATGAAATTTATCCCATCAAAAATTATATCTATCTGATCCTGCAAATTTTCAAAGCCCTTTGAAATCATAATTTTATCTGGAATTTTAGTTCTAATGACTGGAATATGTGGCATCCATGTCTTCACATATAACAAAGTTGAAGAATTAGAACCAATTACCGTCACTTTATCAAAAAAATAAATTAAAAATTCTGCCGGAATATACTTGTTAATTATTTGTTTTACTGTTACTGATGTACCTAAACAAGAATAAATTTCATTATAGGAGTTTTCATCATTAGAAGGATGACTCTTGATAATGTAATACCCTTTTTCCGGTAAAGCTGCTTTTTCTTTTTGATATTGAATAAAATCAGGATATTTCATCGGATCAACTTCATTACTAACTAAATAGTAAAAATTATCTTTGTTTTTACCGAGTTCTTCTCTAATCACGTTCAGTTCGGAATACTCATCTGGAAATTTCTTTTTGTAATTCTCCCAGAAATTGTCAGCCAATTTACAAAATGCCTTTTGAGTATCAACATGACAAACCAATGATAGCTCTTCATTAAATTTGACTAATTCTGAGCAAAGATAGATAGTATCTAAGTTTGAATAATTTGATAAACATTCATATTGAAAAATCATATTCCAAATTTTAGTAAGCCATAGTTTTAGATAGCTGCTTTTTTTTCTATATCGATTTTTTACATAAATGTATTCTCCAGATCCATGTTCTATTAGTATTTTTTTGTTTGAGCTTGTGCGAAAATATGGCCATAGCCTAGCGGTAGAAGAAAATATAATATTTTCGAAGTGATCATATTTGTCTTTATTTAATTTCTTTTTGAGAGCAGCTGCAATAAACTTATAATACCCAGTTAATTGCATTGAATGTATCAGATTCTTCCGAGAAAAATTGTGATAATTTGATTGTACTGAATACTTATTTTCCCAAATTCCCGAAATTGATATAATCTCGTTAATTACTATATTATAGAATTCATCATGTTCATCAAATTGTTCGAGACATATGATGTTTTTAAATTCCTTTTCATCGAAAAATAAAGCTTCACACAACAAGGATGCACAGAGTGTTGTCATTACACCATTCGTAAAAAAAAGATTAACCTTCATAACAATATTAGTCCTAGTCTTGTCAGTCAAACTGTCAATCGTATTATTAGCTATCCTTACCTTTATCTTGCAATGATTAAATCATCTCTTCATAGTCAGTTTGGATGTTCACTATTCATTGCCACAAAACAAAATCCTTCATTAACATTCCTATGGTTAATACCAAGGATAATATAAAATTAGTCTTTGTTAAAATCAATTTATTATTCATCGCTTTAGAAGAGAAGAACAAATAAAGATAAAATATTAAAATGGATCCAACAGAAGTCGAGATAGAGGCACCCTGCAACTCAAAATATTTAACTAAAATACTGGTTACTATTAGATTAAAAGATAACATAAATAAATTTACATAAGTAATATAAATTGTCTTTGCACTTAAAAAAATAATTGGATTGATCAGTGTGTACAATATGCCAATAAAAAAAGAGTCCAGTAAAATGAAAAATATTCCTCTGTGTATGTAATAACCCTTCAAGTCGAAAGAAAAATAATTACTGACTACAACAAGTAGCGCTGTCAATATCAGCATGATGATAGTGCCTAAGCACGCCTTAAAAAATACTGAATTAACAAAAACAAGTGTTTTAGTGCCTTGCTCCTTGTACCTATCGAACAATGTCGGAGACCAAGCTTGATTAAAAGAATGCAACAGGAAACTCGCACTAGTTATAATCATCAGAAAATACGAGTAAATTCCTAAATCTTCCACACTGACATACTTTGATAAAATAATCCTTGAATAATAAAGATTAACCATTCCGATAATTGAGGACAGGACTATTGGAAGAGAATATTTTAATATTTCTAGAATTTTACTTTTGCTTATAAGCAATTTGTCGAAGCTCACATCAAATATTCTAATGAATGCCAATATAAAAATAACCATGCTGAAAATACGTGCTACTGTCATGGTTATTTCGTTAAGATGGCCAAACTTAATGAAAATTACTATAGACGTTAAATTAACTAGGGAGCTTATGATCGAATACTTTTTCACTTTGCCCGATTCACCTAGGGACACAAAATGATTTGTGGCCAGATTTGTGATCACTATAGAAAATATAAGTAAATAAATAACTCCTACATCCTTCGCCATAAAGCCATATTTATCATCATTGAGAAAATATGCCGTTGTTAAATAAAAAGGGACCGACAGCAATAAATTTAGAGATACAACAAAAAAAGTATTGCTCAGTACTATCTCGATTTTATAATCGCGATAGAATTTTATCAGTGAAGCATCCAAGCCGCATGTGACAATTATTGCAATAATTTCCGCGATGAAATATATCAGCGTCAAAATACCGATATCTTTTTTTGCCAGGAACCCGCCAACCAGTATGACAGCTAAAAAAGAAAATATTTTTGTGCCTAAATTCCCCAGCAAATAATCAATTACTTTTTTTCTCATTTTTATAAATACTTCCACCTAGATAACTCAACTATTTACTTCTAATACGTTTGAGGACTATTCGACAGAATGGTTTCTGCAAGCAGAAAATCTATTAAGGAGTCAATATCAACTGATCTTTCGCGAGGCATAAGATAGGCAAAAGTGCTGTCCCCAAAGAAGCCTCTGTTCGCATAAAAATAATTCCACTCTGCAATATACACAGCACCATTAATTCTATAGCATGGTGGTAATTGCTGCCGATTTCGATTGTGGCATTCTGGCTTTATAAAATTGATCATCGACCAATCAGAGGGCAATGTATTTGACCAGTAAGGGTGGTGCTCTGCTTCGCAAACTGAAACTACAGCTTGTGCATTTTTCTTGTTCAGCCAGTTAACTGAACCTACAATATCTTCATAAGCACGGAGTGGTGATGTGGGCTGTAAAAGCATAATGTGGGTGTACTTCTCTCCGCAGTTGCTGAAATATTTATAGGCATGAATCAGTACATCAGCAGTAGTTGCTTCATCGGTCGCTAAATTTGCTGGCCTCAAAAAAGGAATTTCTGCACCATATTTCTTACCGATATCAGCTATTTTTTTGTCGTCAGTGGACACCACCAGTTTAGTAATCACTTTACTTGCCAGAGCTGCCTCTATTGTCCATACTATCAGGGGCTTCCCTGAGAGTAACCTGATATTTTTCCCTGGGAGTCCTATGCTACCGCCGCGAGCCGGAATCACGGCCAGTATTCGATTTTCATTTTTCATTGATTTGCAATACTCTATTTCAATAAATTAAGCTTTTCTGTGGCTCTTTTATACTCTTCCCATTCACCTAAATCAAGATAGTCATTTTCGTTGACTGGATAAGTAAAAACCCTTTCATCATTTTTTAGAAGAATGCTGATAAATTGATTCATATCAAACGGTTGGGCTTCAGGAATATACTTCAATACATTACTATTCACAATATAAACCCCGGCATTTACAGGAAAGGTATACTCTGGTTTTTCCACAATATTTATGACTTTACCGCCTTTTTTGAATTTGATTACTCCATATGGAATTTTATAATGCCGTATTGATGATATGATCGTAAGAGCCGCCTGTTCTTTTTCATGGAATTTAACCGCATCTTCAAAATCCGCCCTGATAAGAATGTCGCAGTTGGAAACAATGAAATTTCCCTTAATCAATTTTTCCAAAAGTTTAAGACTTCCGGCTGTTCCAAGAAAGTCTTTTTCCCATACATAGTCAACCGAATAGGATTTTTCCACGCTTTTAAGATAAGATTCGATCATTTCGCCTTTGAAATTCAAAGTGATGAAATATTTTTCTATTCCAAACTTTCGGAACTGGTTTATGATAGCTTCCAGAACTGTCGTTTCACTGATCGGAACGAGTGCCTTAGGAAAAAGCCTTGTGAATGGTTCGAGCCTTGTACCTTTTCCACCCGCCATAATAACAACGGGTAAATCAATTTTTTCGAAGTGAGGTGCTTGGGGTTCTTGGTCTGAAAGAATCTGATCCCATGTTACATAGTTAACTAAGTGATCTATATTGTCCACTACTGGAATTAATTCTATTCGCTTGGCCAACATGATGCTTCTGGCCTGTTCCTTTGAATATTCCTGCTCTCTTAAGAAAAACGGGTGAGGATTATAAATATCATTAATCTTGGAGTTGATATTTTTACCCTTTAAAATGGCGCGCCTGATATCACCGTCAGTAATGGTACCAACAAGCCTTTTCTGCTCATCAACAACAATCAAAACCTTTTCAGCGCTTTGATCGATTTTCTTAAGAGTTTCCCTGATCGTGACGTCAGCAGTAATTATTACTTTACCCAGATTCATTTAGCATCTCCAGAGCATTTGAATTCAACGTCAAAGAAGTGCTTTTTAATTATTCCATCAAGTTTAGCTTCTTTCAGAATCCTGCAGATTGCCTTGGCTGCATTACCATCACCATGTAGATTCACAGTCATACCAAGCTTCTTCTTGAAATCATCAGTGTAGAGCCTCTCAACAGATGCCTGTATACTGCATACAGTCGGCTCACAATCAATGATACTGTCAGCCCGCAATCTCCCTTTCTGCCTGTCACCAATGTTGATCGTCCCGATTTTAAACGAAGGCGCTTCAACTATTCCACTGGATGAGTTACCCACTACAGCATCAACATGCTTTAACATTGATAAGTATCGCAACTGCCCTAAAGATAAAAAACTCCACGCCCTGTCTTTGTGCCGGGACACGAATTCATCTATCATAGTATTGATGACTCGTCCATGAGTATCGGTATTTGTTTTTGTAAAAACAATGGCAGTATCATCAAGCTTTTCTAATACGGAAACAAGATTGTAAAATTGCTGCTGCGTTGTATTATTCTCAAGTGTGACTGGGTGAAATGTCACGATGATGTTCTTTTTTAAAAATCTGACACCCAGATCATTTTGCAATTCTTCCCTGCTGAGCAGTTTCAATGTTTTGATGTTGTCGATACCCATTGCTCCTACATTATAAACTCTGGCAGGATCTTCACCGAGTTGAATCACTCGCTTCCTATACTGATCTGTGGAAACAAAGTGCAGACAGCTCATTTTGGTTATCGCATGCCTAAATGCTTCATCAACCGCTCCAACAGTAGTCTCGCCACCGTATAAATGTGCGATCGGAATTCTCAATACTTGTGCCGCCATTGCTGCAGTAACCATTTCATATCTGTCGCCAAGAATTACAATGACATCAGGGGCTAGTCTGAAAAACACCTCGCCGCAACCCATTAAAGTCAGAGCCATGGATTTGGTAATGCCCACAGGAGTGTCCGAGCTCAATGTTGATTCTATCTTTTCATCAATTTTAAATCCATCTTCTTCAATAGCTTTGTAAGTCAATCCGAATTCAGGAGAAAGATGAGCGCCTGTGACCACTAACTGCAACTGCAATTCATTATCACATGCAATTTCTTTAACAAGCGGCTTTAATATGCCATACTCGGCCCTGGAATCTGTAATAATACAAATTTTTCTTTTCACCTGGTGATTGCCTCATCCGTTTCAAAATCTTTACCCGCTATTTTACCGATCAGTTCATCCCAGAGCATCGGACTTAGCCCTGTTCCCGGTCGTTTAGCACAAAGATTAGTTTCTGAAAAATGTTCTCCCTTTTTTATTAGCTTTCTTGCCACAATGCTTTTTCGAGCAATCAATATATTCTTGGTTTCAGAAGAAGACGGCTGTTTCACCCCATTACCCAATGCCTTTTCTATGTTTCTTATGCAGTCAACCATAACCTTCAGTTCACTTGGTTCCAGCGAAGCCTTGTGATCAGGTCCAACCATGTTCCTATCCAAGGTAAAATGCTTTTCAATAATTTCTGCTCCTAAAGCTACTGCCGCAATAGGTACTTCAATTCCTGGCGTATGGTCGGAATATCCAACTCTGACTTTAAAAGCATCTCTAATGGTAATCATAGCGTTAAGATTTACATCTTCATAAGGCGTTGGATACTCTGTATTGCATTGAAGTACTGTGATTTTTCCCTTTTCAGTTCCGTTTTCACACAAAACTTCGAGTGCCTTTTCAATCTCTCCAAGTGTAGCCATACCTGTCGACAAAATTATCTGCTTATTAAGCCTTCCAATCATTCTTAAATAAGGGAGATGTGTTATCTCACCTGAAGGGATTTTTATCGTACTCAACTTCAATTCTGCAAGCAACTCGACGCTTCCCGGATCAAACGGTGTAGAAAGAAATTCAATCTTGGATTTAGTGCATTCATTGATTAATTCAATGTGCATATCTTTGTCAAGTTCCAATTTGCGGATCATCTCTAGCTGTGTTTCACAAACACCTGTGTTCGTTTTTTGATACTCAGCCTTCTCAGCACGATATGTGATACATGATTCTGCCTTGAAAGTTTGAAATTTTACTGCATCGGCACCAGATTGTTTTGCCACTTCGACCATTTTTTTGGCTATTAGGATATCACCGTTATGATTAACACCAGCCTCAGCTATAATAAATACTGGTTTTCTTTTAAATGCATCCATTATGTCTCCCGTTTTCATAAACTTACTTAACTTTTTTGACCGGGCAGCCGACATATGTCCCTTTCTCCAAGAGATCCTTTGTTACCAAGGCAGAGGCTCCAATCATTATTTCGGTTGAAATCGACAAATTTGGGAAAATCACAGCTCCCGAGCCGATGAAAACCAATTTATCTATCTTAACATTACCCGAAATAAGAACACCGGGTGAGGTGGTTGTGTAATCCCCAATAATGCTATCATGCCCAACAGTGCAAGCCAAATTCAAATGGACAAAATTTCCTACTTTAATATCAGTCGTTAATATCGAATTTGCACAGATAATATTTCCATGCCCCATCGCAACGAAATCTCGATCATAACACACACTGGGGTGAATCAAATTGGGGAAATTTTGTGGTGCTGCTTGTGCTACAATTTTTTCGTAGATCGCATTTTTAATTGTGGGGCTGCCAATTGCGATGAAGCAATTATTATTTGTGGTAGAGTGTTTTTTGAAAAACTCAGATTCATTAATCACACTAATTCCCTTTATTTTTTCTCCAGCCAAGGTGTTTTTATCATCGCAGACAAAATAGTCAGGTCGATAGTCGTCCTTGGAATCAGAATAAATATCTCTAGCCATCCATTCAACTTCACGCGCAAACCCTGCAGCTCCAAAAATAAAATTCATCAGAACACCTCTTCCTGTCAGTATTTATACATACCTTATTCGTATTCGTAAAAGCCTTTTTTTGTCTTCTTCCCCAGATACCTGGCAGCCACCATCTTCTTTAGAAGAGGACATGGTCTGTATTTCGGATCTTTGAAGCCTTCATACAGCACTTCCATGATGTACAGACAGGTATCCAGACCGATCAGGTCGGCAAGAGCCAGTGGACCCATAGGGTGATTCATTCCAAGCATCATCACTTTATCAATCCCCTTTTCTGTGGCTACCCCTTCCATCAAAGCATAGGCCGCTTCATTGATCATCGGCATCAGCAGTCGGTTAGAAATGAACCCGGGATAATCATTGACTACCACCGGTGTCTTCCCAAGCAGCTCAGTAAGGTTCATGGTTTCAGTAAGAGTTGCATCGCTGGTAACCATGCCCCTGATGACTTCCACCAGCTTCATGACCGGGACAGGATTCATGAAATGCATGCCTATCACCTTGTCCGGACGCTGAGTTTGAGCTGCTATTGCAGTAATGGAAATGGATGAGGTGTTTGTGGCAAGAATCGCTTCCGTTTTAACAATCCCGTCCAGCTTATTAAAGATTTCGAATTTGCTTTTAGCTTCTTCCAGTATAGCTTCAACCACAAAATCCGCATCTTTCAAGGATTCAAGGGCAGTACTCTTTTCAATTCTGCTCAATATTTCCGTTTTTTCGGTTGCAGTGATCTTTTCTTTTTCCACACTCTTCTGTAGGAACTTTTCAATAATGCCGTAACCTTTCTCAACCAGTTCCAATGAAATATCCAGAAGTGTGACGGAAAATTTTGCCTTTGCACAGATCAAAGCGATACCATGCCCCATTGTGCCTGCACCAACCACACCGATTTTCTTCATTTCCATGATTTCTCCCCTTTCAGAGTTCTACTTATTATCATGTATGGTTTTGCATACTCTCGATACATCTTGTGAAGACAGCGATACACTGCAAGGAATACTCAAAATTCTCTGATAAAGCTTCTCAGCCTTCTCTATTTTATGCGCTAAAGCATAGACATATGGCTTCTGTTCATGATTCAGCTTCCAGACCGGCCTGGACTGGATGCCCGCTTTGGAGAGCTTTTTCAGCAGCTCGTCCCTGGATAATCGATACTCTTCACCAATCAGCAGAGAATACATCCAGTAATTCGAAAAGCTATACGCAGGCTCATCTATCAGATCCAGACCCGGAATTTCACTGATTTTTTCTTTATACACCAGATAATTCTTCCTCTTGATCTCAACATACTTGGGAAGCTGCTCAAGCTGAGCCACACCTAAAGCTGCCTGTATATTTGTCATCCTGTAATTATAACCAACTTCATTGTGTACATAGTAGACATCATCGTCCTTGGCCTGGGTAGTAAGATACTTGGCTTTCTGAGCGAGTTTCTCATCACTGGTCAGTATCATCCCACCGCCTCCGGTAGTAATGATCTTATTGCCGTTAAACGACAGACAGCCCAGTTCCCCGATGGTTCCAGCTTTCCTGCCCTTGTATTTCCCAGTTTTGTAATAGCTGCCTAAAGATTCAGTGGCATCCTCGATTACAGTCAAGTTGAACCTGGCGGCAAGTTCCATCAGTGGCTCGATATCAACCGGATGGCCGAAGATGTGCACTGGGATGATTGCCTTAACAACAGCACTGCTTGATTTATTGATCAGGTTTTTCCCGTCAAATCTGCATTCTTTCTCGCAGAAATCTATGGTTTTATCCACATTAATATTGAGAAAGTCATCACAATCCATGAAGATCGGGCGTGCTCCGACGTAATTGACTGTATTTACAGGAGCAATGAAAGTCAGTGTAGGCACAATCACTTCCATGCCCGACATCACTCCTGCGACGAGCAGCGATACATGCAGAGCCGAAGTTCCATTTGCACAAGCTATGGCATATTTTGATCCTGTATAATCAGCTATCTCCTTTTCAAACTTTTCCACATAAGCGCCTGCAGTGGAAACCCATTCTGTTTTGATGCATTCAGTCACATATTTAAGCTCATTGCCCTGAAAACTGGGAACTGATAGAGGAATGAAATTCTGCTTTTCAGACATTGTAAATCCCTGCTTTATAGCCCTGCAGATTTTTCGGGTCCCTTAACCATTCGATTGTCTCAGAAAACCCCTTATCCAGCGAATACTCAGGCTTCCAGCCTGTCAATTTCCTGATCAGGGTATTATCTCCGCACAATCGCTCCACTTCGCTTTTTCCTGGTCTCAACCTTGCCTGATCACTGACGATTTTTGCCTTAGGGTTTATCATACTGATTAATTTCTTGGCCAGTTCGCCAATAGATATTTCTGAATTGCCGGCAATATTAATCTCTTTCCCGACAGTCTTATCTGATTCTGCAATCGCGATGAATCCCCTGCAGGTATCTTTGACAAAAGTCAGATCCCTGGTCGGGTGTAAAGCACCCAGTTTAATCTTTTTATATCCATTGAGTAACTGAGTAATGATCGTAGGTATGACTGCCCTGGCTGACTGTCTGGGACCATAAGTGTTGAAAGGCCTGACTATAGTCACAGGCAGATCAAAGGAGCGGTAAAAGGACTCAGCCATCCGATCTGCTCCGATCTTGCTGGCTGAATACGGGGATTGCCCTTGATAAGGATGCTTTTCATCGATCGGCACGTATTGGGCTGTGCCATATACTTCAGATGTGGAAGTTACAAGGATTCTTTTAGTGCTGAGATCCCGGGCAGCCTGCAGCACATTGAGAGTGCCTTTAATGTTAGTGTCCACATAGGAATCAGGAGAATGATAGGAAAATGGGATCCCGATCAGGGCTGCAAGATGAAAAACAACATCACAGCCCTTCATGGCTTCTCTCACTCCATTCGGGTCCCTCACGTCCCCGGCAAAGATCTCTATCTGATCAAGTTTTTTCCTGGAAAATGTATCCAGCCATCCCCAGGAGTTGAAAGAATTGTAATACACAAATGCCCGGACTTTGGCACCTTTCTCCAAAAGAGCTTCCACTAGATGGCTGCCGATAAAGCCGTCAGAGCCTGTAACTAAAATTCTTAGATTCTTTAATTTCAGCGAAATCCTCCAAACATTTTTTTGCTGCATGCGAGGGGAATTGATTTACATACACAAACCTTAGCGTTGAGTATATATCTTGATAATTATCCGGTCAAGTATTTACATGATGTGCTCTTAAGAGGCTCTCTACTTTTTTAAATTTTTCAAGATCAAATCGGGTAAAATTGTTCGGTAAAAATCAACTTTAAGGTGCATCCCATCATAAAAAAGGGAACAATCGGTATTTGAAATGTCAGGATTATATGAACCAACCAAGTCAATGCCATTATCAAAAGCATATTTTTTATAAAATGCCTCCGCTTCAGCCACAACAGCATATTTTTTAATTATTTTTTTGTAAGCTTTTGGATGATATGGCGCTAGTACAAAGATTGGTTTTACATTTTGCCCAACCAGAAAAAGGATAAATAAATTAAAATTTGTTTTTAGTTCTTGATCCAACTCATTAAAATCTCCTAACGAATATACAGGCTCCTCAGAAGCATATTCATTAGCCATCTTGCTTACTTCTTCTGAGGTTCGTTCTCTTTCAATTTTCGATAGTCCTCTTGATCCATCGAAACGAATGACTGAAGATGTCTCATTAGGCTTATCAGTAGTTTCCAGCATCTTCTTCTTTCTTTTAATTAAATATGTAAAAGACTCTTGAAAATAGGCTAATGAAATCAGTTGGCTCCATTTGTTCCATCCAGGAAAATTAAATGTAAATTTGGCTTTACCTCCCAATCTTAAAAGTCCATTGTTATATTCTTCTTTTAAAGAAATCCATCTTGTTTGGCCATTATTTTTATTTAGTAACCATGGATCCAGCCCTATGATAACAATCTCAGGTTTTATACCTTTATCAAAATACATTCCCATGATTGCAATAAAATCCTCAAGTGAAGCCCCTGAAACAAAATGATTGAAAAAAGTATTGTCGCTAAAAAGGTTCGACTCTATTTGCATAATTCTGCTTGAACCAAGTGAGATGATTTTAGGCGATTCTTCGAATGAATTAATTATATTTTTTTGCATGATTCTTTCATCGAAACTATCTATACCTGAAAAATTTTTATGAGCAATGATCAGTTTGGATATCTTGTTTTCAATTTTGGAATTACTAAATAGATTAGCAGGGTCAGTATAATAATTTGTACCAATAATGATGACAGACAATGGCAGTAATAAAAAAAACTTTAAAAAGAATTTTTTCATTTTTTTCAGAATCTAAAATAAATAAACTGAGACTCTCCCCACCGCCCCAAAAGCAATATGCACATTGCCATCGAATAGTAAACAAACCAGCGTCGATAAAAGCCATGAGAAAAGAAAGCAACCTTATTGCGAGTGAAATCTTTAAACAGAGGAAGAAAATAGACTGCAACTGTTACCGCCGCTGCTGCTGAAGCCTTTTTACCCCATGCCATGTTTGCGAGAATCGTATTTATGGACAATCCTGGATCAATTTTACAAATATTTTTCACTATGTAGAACGCGTCTTGAATGTTGGCAGCTCGGAAAAAAATCCAGGCAAAACAAACCATAGAAAAAGTCAATAACATTGAAAAAAAACTAACTGTACGTGAATTCTCAAATCTGTATCGTTTATTAAGTTTTTTACTCAATGGCTGAAAGAGAACTGATGTGGCCATATAAATTCCATGCAAGCACCCCCAGATAAAGAACCCTAACGTGGGTCCGTGCCAGATTCCACAAACTACAAAGGTGATCATTAAAGCCAGCGCATTCCCCAAGTTGCCATATTTTCTAAATGTCATCTGCAAAGGTTTGAAAATATAATCCAGAATCCATTGCGAAAAAGAAATATGCCATCTCCTCCAGAATTCAGCAATGTTTTTAGCTGCATAGGGTGAGTTGAAGTTGTTTGTCAGATCAATGTTGAACATTTTCGCTACACCCATAGCCATATCTGTATAACCAGAAAAATCAAAGTAAATTTGCCAAGCATACATAATAATCCCAAGTAGAAGTGGAAGTCCGGTAAATTTTCCAACATCAGCGAAGACCATGTTTACAGGCAAAGCCAGTGTATCGGCAACCACTATTTTTTTGAATAACCCGTTAGTAAATTGCATCACACCTAGTCGTAAATTATCGTAATTAAAATCGCTCCACTGCTTTAACTGTGGTATAAGTTTATCTGCGCGTTCAATTGGTCCCTGCAGAATCTTCGGAAAGAAACAGATAAACAAAAAGAATATTCCTAGGTTGTATTCAGGAAGTATTTTAGCTAAATAAACATCTATCAAGTATCCGATCGCTTGAAAAACAAAAAAAGAAATTCCAATGGAGGCGATTGTACTAGTCGTTGAAAAGATCATACTGCTGTTGAATAGACTAAAAATGCGGTTGCAAGAAGAAGCAATTAATAAAGAATATCGGGACAGTATCAATGGCAATAAAGCTAGAAAAATGCCGAGCCAGAGCAAACTCGTCTGATATTTATGATCTTGGTATCTATGCAATAGTTTTCCAAATGCAAAGGAAATCAGCGTTACAAATGTCAGTGAGAACATCAACCATAAAGATAGAAGAGAAGCATAAAAAATCAGGCTGAATGAGAGAAGTAACAACCATCGATTCTTCTTAGATGTTATGGAATAAAGTAAAACCAGTATCGATAAAAATCCGGCAAAACCAAAAGATTGAAAAGCCATTAGTTGCTTTGCTTCACGATTTTCTTCTCAATCGAAGAAATCAAATCCCCGACATTCCTAAAAGTTAATAATTCACGCTGGGTAAAACTGATCCTGAATGCTGTTTCTATAGCTAAAATAAGGTTGACATGCGAGAGTGAATCCCAGCCGTCCACATCATTTGCAGTCATAACAGGTGAAATTACGATTTCTTCATTGTCAAATACTTGTCTGAAAACATCATTCAGTTTTTCTGCAACATTCATGCCTCGTCCTCCATTGTGGAGAGATCACCGAGATCATTACCAAGATACATGGATTTAAGGACTCTCCGCATGATTTTTCCGCTTTTATTTTTAGGTATTTTGCTGATAATTTTAATGTCCTGAGGCGTAGCAATTGATGAAACTCGATTGGAAACATGCAGACGGATCTTTAATTCCAGTTCGTTATTCCATTCAATTCCAGGTTTCAGCACCAGATAGGCAACTACTTTTTCCCAGAGCAGATCATCCGGAGCTCCGATCACTGCGGTGTCTGCCACATCAGGAATTTCCAACAATGCACTTTCCACTTCAAATGGGCTGATCAGATGTCCGGCAGTGTTGATTACGTCATCTGAGCGGCTGCTGAACCAGAAATATCCTTCCTCATCAATATGAGCCAGGTCTCCTGAAAAATAGAATCCGTTCTTGAATTTGTTCTGATAAACTTCGTCCGCTTTGTTATATCCAGCAAACATTGATGACCATCCAGGCTTCATGCAAAGGTTACCTTTACTGCCGATAAGGCATTCAACTCCTTCATCAGATAAAACTCTGGCATCAATACCTTCAACTGGTTTCCCCATAGATCCAGGTTTGGCAATCAAACCCGGACGATTAGAAACCATGATGCTTCCTGTCTCGGTTTGAAACCAGGTGTCATAAATATCTTTTTTAAAAACACGCTTTCCCCAGAGAAAAACCTCCGGGTTAAGAGGCTCTCCAACACTGAAGATACTTCTCAATTCTGAAAAGTTGAATCCATAAAACAGATCGTCAGGTTCTCTTTTTAACATCCTTAAAGCAGTAGGTGCCGTATACCATACACTAACTTTGAATTGTTCAATTATCTTCATCCAGATTTCAGGGCTGTATGCTCCACCATAATGGATTTGGGTAATTCCGCAGCTCCATGGTCCGATTATTCCATATGATGTCCCTGTAACCCAGCCCTGGTCTGCAGTACACCAAAAAATATCATCGGGTTCTAACTGTAAAATTGATTTTGTCGTAAAATGCTGAGAAAGTATACTCTTATGAACGTGAATCACTCCTTTTGGTTTACCTGTGGAACCGGATGTATAGTGCATAACTGAAGGAGTATCAGGACCAGTCATCTCAATATTAAAGTCATTTTTTTCCGAGCCGGTCAACAACTTGTAACTCAAAACAGTATCCGAAACATGGCTGTTTGCATCGACAAGGATTATTGTTCTCAAAGTAGGCAACATTTTCCAGATCTTTTCAATTTTCTTAAGCTGGCTCTTTTTCGTAATCAAAATCGATGCCTCGCTGTCAAAGAGCCGGTCCTTTAAGGCGTCCTCACCAAAATTAGGAAACAGTGTTCCTGCAACTGCACGCTTTTTTAGAATTCCGAGGAATGAAAAAAATAATTCAGGAACTTTGGGTAAGAAAATAAATACCCTTTCGCCCGAAACTACATTCAACGAGTTTAGAGCATTGGCAAAACGGTTGCTCTCGATCTCCAATTCCCCAAAAGAAATCTCTCTCATCTCCATGGATGGTGAAATCCATTTCATGGCAGTCTTGTCTCTTAGTCCCTGTTCACACTGCAAACGGCTGCAAATGTACCCGATATTATACTGACCCGAATGAATTATTTTATTTTCCAGTGTATCACTCATATTTCTTTTTTGTTTCTTTTTTACTTCTTCTTGATTGTGGGTTTAAATTTCAAACCCGCAAAATTGCTCTTCCTCTCGTCAATGTCTACGCAGAACACTGTATTGCCCACATCCGCGAAGCAGGCGGCTGTGACGAGCCCGACATAACCGCTTCCGATCACTCCAAGTTTATACATAGAGCCCCTTACAAAATATTTTTGTTGCTATAACCGGGGTGATGTTTTGTTAGGGGCTCTTGGAGCACTAACAAAACTCATGCATCGGGTTAGCTTGCAAAATCATTTTATACCTGAAATCAAGTTTTGCAAGTGTCTCCATAGAGCATCTTTCAATTTTACTGTTTTTCTTCTTGATCGTGTGCTTGAATTTCAAAACTGCCGAAGTGTTTTAATTTTTTGAACCGGTGGAATTTTTCCACCAGTTCCTATTTGCGGAATTATGCAACCTTAGCCCTCAGCACCCGACCTTCCACTTCACACTTCAATTTATTTGAAGACAGTCTGTTCCTGACTTCCTCGATTTTTCTGACAGTCGCACGATCATAATATCTTTCGCCGCAATGATCGCAAACCAGAACATCAAGTGAAAGAAGAACAATATCCTTGCCGGTTCTGATCTCTTCATCCACCTTTTTCATGTTGATTTCCGGGTTTTTGCATACCACACAATTCATGGCTTTCTCCTTTCAAACTGCTCCCACCGCTCCGGGTCCGGCTGATAAGCAGTCACTATGATGCACAAGTGCTCTTTTTCGGAAACGGCGCATACAGCGTGAATCGGCCTGTCGCAACCTGTTTTCCCATATATCAGACAACTTGGATACGGTTCATCCGCTGGGTACAACTCAATGATCCTGCCATTGCCTATTGATTCTTCAATCTCCTTGTCAGTGATGCAGCCAAATTCCTCGTTTTTCATTTCAGATAAAGCATGACTGCTGTATAATACTCTGTCTTCAGCAAAACAATCTCTGATCAATTCAATCCAGTCAGTCAAGTTCGCTCCAATGTCACCTTAATTCCCTCCAGTATGGAAAGAAGTTTATCAAAAAAATTATGCATTGCACCTGATCAGATCACGCCTGGCTTCTTCCCAGGCTCGATTCATCTCGATCGCGCTTTTCCATTCCATCCAGATATCTTCGTCATCAATAGTGGCGCGGTTTTGGATGTCGGCTGAGAACTTTGTGAATTCACCGTATTTCCCGGTATTTTTTTCAATCACTTCACGAAACGACGCCAGTTTTTTTTCTATCAACATCATCACCATTTCTTTCACAGCTGAACTTTCGTCCTTGAACGCGCCGGTCACTACCAGGGGTCTGACCAGCCCGCGAATCACTTTTTCCAGATTCTTCATTTAGCCTCCTGCACGATTTCTCCCATTATTTAAACGGATTCACAATCTTCAGCTTTTTTTCGATAATCTGCCCATCCTGCATGTCTTCAGTGTATAAAATGCTGCAACCGCAAATTTATTTCCCATAAATTTCATCCCTGTTCATTGGGACAAAACCGGGTTTTTTAAGTGGTTTTTGGATTAATCTTGAAATCATGTCCTGTTCAGGATGGTTTTTTTCGGCTCTAGCTTTTCTCTCATTAGCTTCTTCCCGATTGAATTTGAAATTTCCGGTTTTAATTTTCAGTGATTTAAACTTGGGAGAATTTTCACGCTTTTTCGCCATATTTTTCTGCATTTTGCGTATCTGCTCAGTCAATTGTTCCAATTCATCTTCATTCAACTGCATGATCAAATCCCGCAACTGATTGAATTCGAGCTTAATGGCAACCGGCATGATTCCTCCTGCTTTATTTATAGATTATAACTCATTTTACCACGTGAGTCATGCTATCCGGTGCTCGACCCATGGGAGCAGGTTGCGGTTGTATTTTATTCCTCATTGAATTTTTCCGCGTATTTCCTGATTCTTTCAATCACCTGTAAAATCAGAGGCGTCTGCTCCAGCACATCGCGGAAAAGCTGCTTCAAGTCCTCTACGTTATAATCATGGCTGATTTCATTTCTCAGTTCCCTGAGATCGCGCATGAATTCCACGGAATCGATCAATCCGCGCTTGTGGGCTCTGTTGAAGGTGTCGATCATGGTTCCGCCGCCTTCGAATTCAGCCTCATCCAGGGCGCGGAAAGCTTTCTGCATCAGGATGTCGCTGGTCCTCGCGAATCTGCTGGTAAGATTCTCGAAATCGTCAAACTGATCTTCGCTCAGGTCTGCCGATAAATCATGCTCCAGGCATTTGTCATAAGACCTCTGCAGCCATCCGGTTGACTCGTTCAGTTTTTTCAAGACATGCAGCAGATACTCCCTGTATTCCTTCTGCGTCAAAGCCGCACCCCCTGGTTGAACGCAATTTTCTCAAGCGGTGTAACAGGATCTGCGGTCACCAGAAGATCAATCTTCTGTTCCCCAATTCGATCATAGATCTTGAGCTTTATCTTCCGCCTGGCCCGCCTGTCTATTTTATCGGAAAGCACCATCAGGTCGATATCTCCGCCCCGCTTGCCGTCGTCGGAGCGGGACCCGTACAGATAGATCACGGCTTTCGGATCTGCTTCTGCTACGCTTTCCTTGATCGCTCTGATTTCATCAGGACTAAGTCTCACTAACAGCTCCTTTTGCATTCGATAAAGATCATCAATATCTGAATTTTATCATTTTTATACAGAATTTTCATCTCAACAAGCATGTACAATGAGGTCAGGTAGTGGCTGTGGCATTCTCGCGCTCTATCAGCCTCTGCGCCTGGCAGATCAGGTAAAGAGGCAGTGACAGGAGCCGGTAACACCTCTGTTCAGCGCCTGGGATCGAAGTCCGGAACTCACCTGTAGAGGGAAAGTCAGTATTGAAGCGGACCGCGAAATCCGCTTTTTTCTCATGGAGGAAAACCTGCAGAGACCGCAGGGAGCCTGTTTTGCCGGCCTTGACTTCCACAGGCACCACTTTGTTCCCGGATTGGATCAGAAAATCCACTTCCGCGGAAGAGCTTTTTTTCTCGCGGTTCCAGTAATGAAGCCCTGGAGTTTCATAAGCTTCCCCTGAATAAGCGAGGTGTTGTCCGACGAACTGCTCAGCAATTGCGCCGCTGTTGATCAGCATGATGCTTTCGCTTCCTGTGAGAACCCTGGAATTCAAGCCAAGCATGCTGACTGCAAGGCCGATGTCCAGAAAAAGCAGCTTGAAATCCCTGCTGTCTGCTTCAGCGCCGAGCGGGATGCCGTTTCCCGAACTGTGGCTGACCCTGAAGACTATCCGCGCCAGCTCCAGCAGATGAATGCAGTCTGAAACTGCTTTGGCCTTTGCTCCGGGATCGATGCGCGAATATTTGACCTTGCAACCGAGCAGGGCTGGCAGCATGCGGAAGGTCTTTCTCAGCAGAATCGGATCGCAGCGCCTGCAGTATTTTCCGAAATCATCCTCAAAGGTCTGGATTATCGATTGCTGCTCCCTGTTGGCTTCCGTGATCTTTCCGGAATCAAGATAAGCCCTGATGCCTGACGGCATGCCTCCCACGATAAAAAAATCCCTCAGCAGCTGAAGCAGTTTGCCGTGAAAAGGGGCAGGCATCGATTCAATAGGCGAATAGTTACGCAAAAATTCCAGCAGCCTGGCTTCACCTACGGCAGCCAGAAATTCCTCGAAATCCAGCGGACCCAGATGCAGGTATTCCACCCTGCCGACAGGCATCGGGAAATCATGGTCAGACAGCACGAAATCCAGCAATGAGCCTGCGGCTATCAGATGGATTTCAGGGAGTTCCTCATGGAAGTACCGTAAAACAGGCAGCAGATCAGGCACAGCCTGAATCTCATCGAGAAAAATCAGCGTTTTACCTGGAATGACCTCTGCGTTTGCATCCACTTCCAGGAGCCTAACGATCTTGGCCGCGTCCCTTGATGCAAAGAGTTCAGCCTTTTCCGGATTCCTGTCAAAATTGATTTCCAGGATACTGGCGAACTTTTTCCCCAGTTCGCGCACCAGGTAGGTCTTCCCCACCTGCCTGGCACCTCTGATCACGAGCGGTTTCCTGCTCCCGCGCTTCTTCCATTCCAGCAGATATTCCAAAGCTTTTCTGTACATATTGCCCCCATTAATATCCTTTTTATGGACATTATACAAGGCAATTATATTCTTATTCAGGACAATTTACAAGGTAAATATCAGATTTTCAAAGCTTTGACCCAGTCCCAGTTGTCTTTCATCCATTTTACTGTCCTGGCCACGCCTTCCTGGAGTGAAATCTCGGGTTTCCAGCCCAGCAGCCTGCCTGCTTTATCTATATTCGCGCAAGTGGCAGTCAGATCAGCCTTGTGAAAATCAGAACATCCGCCATTCACCATTCACTATTCACCATCCGCTATCCGCTATTCACCATTCACTTTCCTATGCAATTATTCAAATACCACTGATAGTATTTTTTGATTCCTTCCTTGATGTCAATTTTTGCTTTCCATTTCAGACCGTTCAGCCTGGATACATCCTGCTGTTTCTTGGGCGTGCCGTCAGGCTTGGATGAATCCCATCTGATTTCACCATTAAATCCTACAATCCCTCTGATCAATTCCGCCAGATCCTTGATGGTCGTGTCTTCTCCTGTTCCGATATTGATCAGTTCTCCGATTTCCTGGCAGCTGAATTTTTCCATCAGCATCAGGCAGGCATCAACCATGTCATCCACATGCAGGAATTCACGGTATGGCGTTCCTGAACCCCAGAGTGAGACATGGTCTGGGTAGATGCCGAAACGGGATAAGTGACTGGTGGTTAGTGAATGGTGATTGGAAAGAGCGGTGGACAAATCTGCCGGGAAATTGCCGTATTTTTTCAAGTCTGAAATCACAGCATCATATTTTTCTTCAGAGAGCAGTTTTGCCAGCTGGAACTTGCGCAGCATGGCTGGCAGGACATGCGAAGTTTCCAGATTGAAGTTGTCGTGCGGGCCATACATGTTGGTAGGCATCACTGAGATGAAATTTGTGCCGTATTGCTCGTTGTAATAGCGGCAGAGCTTGATCGCAGCGATCTTGGCAATCGCATAGGGCTCATTGGTCGGTTCCAGCGGGCCGGTGAGCAGGTATTCTTCCTTGAGCGGCTGAGGCGCGAGCTTGGGGTAAATGCAGGAAGAACCCAGATTCAAAAGCTTCTTCACTCCGAATTTATAGGAACTGTGGATCACATTTGTGGCAATCATCAGATTGTCGTAAATGAATTCTGCCTTATAGGTGTTGTTGGCTAGAATCCCGCCGACTTTGGCTGCTGCCAGGAATACATATTCAGGTTTGTGTTTTTCAAAAAAACGCTCAGTGTCTTCCTGTCTTCTGAGATCCACTTCAGTGTAATGCGCGAAAATCAGATTTTCGTAGCCCTGTTCTTTCAATTTCCTGACAAAGGCGCTGCCTACTAAGCCATCATGTCCGGCTATGTAAATTTTCGCAGCTTTTTCCAACATTACACCTCGTATCTGTGGCCTATCTTAAAGCCGCTCAGATTCAGATGAGATACTTTGGAGGCTTCCAGAAGATCTGACAATACCATTTCATTCACCAGATCCGCGAATGTAGTTTCAGGTATCCATTTCAGTTTCTTTTTGGCTTTTGACGGATCTCCAAGCAGAAAATCCACTTCTGTAGGCCTGAAATAGCGCTCGTCGATCTCGACAATGGTCTGCCCTTTTTTCAGAGGCAGCTGTTTACATACCTTATGGATTGTTTCAGCCACTTCCTGAAGTTCAGGTTCGGAAATTTTCTTGATGATTCCCTTTTCCTGCACGCCTTTTCCGGTCCAGCTGATCTCGATCCCGAGTCTTTTGAACGCGATTTCCACGAATTCGCGCACAGTCCTGGTTTCGCCTGTGGCGATCACGAAATCGTCAGGCTCCTTCTGCTGCAGGATCAGCCACATCGCTTTCACGAAATCCCTGGCATGGCCCCAGTCGCGCTTGGAATCCAGGTTGCCCAGATACAGTTTCTGCTGCAGCCCTAGCGCGATCCTGGCTGCAGCCATAGTGATCTTCCTGGTGACAAAAGTCTCGCCTCTGATCGGGGATTCATGATTGAAGAGTATGCCGTTGCTGGCAAAGATGTTATAAGCTTCCCTGTAATTCACAGTAATCCAGTAGGCATAGATCTTGGCAGCAGCATACGGGCTTCTGGGATAAAACGGAGTCTTTTCAGTCTGCGGAGTTTCCTGGACTTTGCCGTATAGTTCACTAGTTGATGCCTGATAGAATCTGGTTTTCTTTTCAAGCTTCAAAATCCTGATCGCTTCCAGCAGTCTCAAGGTTCCTATCCCATCGGCATTTGCCGTATACTCGGGATTGTCGAATGAGACCTGCACATGGCTCTGGGCTGCCAGATTGTAGATTTCATCAGGTTGCACTTCCTGGATGATCCTGATCAGGGCTGTAGAGTCTGTCAGATCGCCGTAATGCAGCTTGAATTTTACTTTATTGTCATGCGGGTCCTGATACAAATGGTCGATTCTCTGGGTATTGAACGAGGATGATCTGCGCTTGACTCCATGCACAACATATCCCTTGTCAAGCAGCAGTTCAGCCAGATATGCCCCATCCTGCCCAGTAATACCGGTAATCAGCGCTTTTTTCATGTCTGCTCCATCAGTAAAGATTCTGTAATGTGAAGTATCTTAACCTAAAAGGGTTCAGATCTCAAGAGGAAGTGAATCAGATCTTTAAATCTTTCACCCAGTCCCAGTTGTCTTTCATCCATTTAACAGTCCTGGCTACGCCTTCCTGGAGTGAAACCTCAGGTTTCCAATTCAACAATCTGCCGGCTTTCTCAATGTTTGCGCAGGTGGCAGTCAGGTCAGCCTTGTGAAAATCAGCGCTGTTCCTGTCCATTTTTCTGCCTGTTTCCTTTGCGATCAGTTCAATCAGATAATTCAGCTGCTGCGGGTGATTGTTGCCCAGATTGATCACTTCATAGCCCACGTTTTTCAAGGCAGCGACAGTTCCCCTGGCAATGTCTGTCACATAAGTGAAATCCCTGGTCTGTGTCCCATCGCCGAACACTTCGATTTTTTTGTCGTGCAGAGCCCACCAGCTGAAGCGGAAAATGCTCATGTCTGGCCTGCCTGCAGGGCCATAGACTGTAAAATACCTGGGGATCGAGACGTCAATGCCGTAGAGATAGTGGTAGGAATAGCAGATGGCTTCTGCGGCTTTTTTGGTAGCTGCATAAGGAGAGATCGGCGTGTTCACAGGAAGCGTTTCCGCGAAAGGCATCGGCTGCCCCGCATACAGCGAGGAAGTGGAAGCAAGCACGAATTTTGGCACCTTGTATTTCCTGCATAATTCCAGGAGATTCAGCGTCCCGTCCGCATTCGTGGTCATGTAGACAAAAGGGTTTTCCATGCTGTAACGCACTCCGGCTCTGGCAGCCAGGTTGATCACAGCTTCGAATCTGTTGTCCTGAAAAATCTTTTCCAGCTCCTGATAGTTTTCAATATCCAGGCGCTTGAATCTATAATTTTTCCGCTTTTCAAGCTGCTGGCAGCGCCAATTTTTGATCCTGACATCATAATAGTCATTCAGATTATCCAGGCCGAGCACATCGCGGCCCTGGGTCAGCATCTGATCAGCCACAACATTTCCGATAAAGCCTGCAGCGCCTGTCAGAAGGATCATTGGTACTCCCTTGGCAAGTGAATAGTGTTCACAGCCTGTGTATTTTTTTGTCCTGAATCCCGTGATAGGCATCCCTGGTGTCGAAAATCAGGCCGGCATGCTTCAGAACCAGCTCGTAATCCAGCTCCCTGTGTCTGGTAGTCACTATCACTGCATCATATTTCGAGATCGCTGCCGCAGTCAGCTGGATGCTCTTGATGATTTTACCGCCTTCCCTGATTGTCTTCACATATGGATCAAAATAATCCACACTCGCCTGCACATCTCTCAGCAGCCTGTAAACTTCCAGCGCAGGAGACTCCCGCAGGTCATTAATGTCCGGCTTGTAGGCCACGCCAAGCAGCAGTATTTTCGAACCATTCAAAAGGATTTTTTCCCTGTTCATGATTCTGGCAAGTTTCTGCAGCACAAAGCGCGGCATATTGCCGTTGATATCAGTGGCCAGCTCTATGAATCTGTTGTAAAAATCGAACATCTTGGCTTTCCAGGAAAGATATGTCGGATCAAGCGGTATGCAGTGGCCGCCAATGCCCGGGCCAGGATAAAAGCTCATGAATCCGAAAGGCTTGGTGGCTGCCGCAGAAATCACGTTCCAGATGTTGATCCCCATTCTGTCGCACATCAGTGCCATCTCGTTCACCAGAGCAATGTTCACTGCCCTGTACGTATTCTCCAGCAGCTTCACCATTTCGGCTTCCTCTGCGGAATCGACTTTCACAACAGTGTCTATCACTGAGGAATAGAGCTGACAGGCTGCTTCAGTGCAGGCAGCTGTGATGCCGCCGATCACTTTGGGCGTATTTTTTGTATGATATTTCGGATTACCCGGGTCCACCCGCTCAGGCGAAAAAGCCACCAGGATCTCGGTTCCCACCTTGAAGCCTGACTTTTCAATTACCTGGGCTACCAGCTCCCTGGTAGTGCCAGGATAAGTGGTGCTTTCCAGCACAATCAGCATCCCTTTATGCAGGATCTTCCTGATTTCAGCCATTGAATTCACAATATACGAGACATCAGGTTCCTTGGTTTTGCGTAAAGGTGTAGGCACTGCAATCGAGATGCAGTCAGCTTTCCTGAGCAAGGAATAATCGCTCGAAAATTCCATCCTGCCTGTATCTATCAATTTTTTCAGCCGTACAGTCGGAACATCCAGCACATATGAGACCTTCTTTTTCAGCGAAGCGATTTTTTCGTGGCTGATGTCCACTCCCAGCACCTGGAATCCGGCTGCAGCGAATTCGCAGGCCAGGGGCAGGCCGACGTATCCCAGGCCCACAATGCCAATTTTAGCTTGCTTATTGGAAATCTTTTTTAGAAGTTTAGTCATAGAACCTCTTTCAAAATGTCAGTGACTGGTGATTAGTGATTGGTGATTAGTGAATAGTAAAGAAAATCTTTTCCAATCACCATTCACTATTCACCATCCGCCATTCACTATTCACTTTCCTAAATCCCATTGAAATTCCCGGCTTTCCGCAGCAGAAACCTGTACAGGAAATAATAGACTAGTAAGAAAAACAGGAAGCTTGTGAACAGGATAGTTGTGCTGTAATAAAAAGTGCAGGCGAACAGCGCAAAGCTGAATTCCCAGAACAGGATGCAGGCAGTGGTCTGCTTCTGGTTCTTGAAATGTTTTAAAAGAAGATGATGGAAATGCACCTTGTCGGGCAGGAACGGCTTTCTGCCCTTGGCCCGCCGCCTGAAGATAGTGAGCAGGATTTCATAGACAGGATAGATGTTGATCAGGATATAGCACCAGGAAGAGATTTCCGGGTGATAGAAACCGAAGAAGATCGAGAAGGTCACGATCAGGAAGCCCAGCGAATAGGTGCCTCCGTCTCCGATAAAGATGCTGCCCAAAAAAAAATTGATCAGGAAAAAAGACAGTGTGGCGCCTGCGATGATGGCGAGCATGGTCTGGAACAGGGTTTCATGGGTCAGGCTGCTCAGGTAGAAAAGTGATCCGAATGAAATCAGGGCTACTCCTGAGGAGAGGCCATTCAGGCCGTCGATCATGTTGAAGGCATTGATAAAGCCTGAGATGGCAAAGACAGTGAACGGGATTGCGATCAGGACCGGCAGGAAGATGCCGACATGGCTGATCCAGACCTTGAAAATCACTATGAACAAAAGGGAGCTGACAATAGTCAGGCCGAGCCTGGTCTTGTAATTGATGGTGTGCAGGTCATCGCTGAAACCGATCAGAAAGAACATCAGGGTCAGGAACAGGTAGTGTTTGGTGAAAAGCGAGGGCAGGAACATCAGGGAGATGATGAAAAAAGTGGTGAAAATTCCCAGGCCGCCCATGCGCGGGATAGGATGCTTGTGGATTTTCCTGAATTCAGGCTGGTCGAACAGGCCCATTTTATTGGAAAGCAGGATCAGAAACGGGATCAGCACAGCATTGAAAAGCAGGGCAAAGGCGAAGACTGTCAGGGAGTCAGTGCCCAGGTTTTCGATCATTGCCGCCAGGTTTTGATTCATGTGCATCATTGTATCCGATTTCAGCTTTAATTTGAATCATGGTTTCGGTAAATGTTCCTGGCCGATCTCTCAGCCCCTTGTGGGGTGGCCCTCTGAAACGCCGGGTTGAAAGAACCAACACTCCCTGATATCATAAAAACTCTACTGACAAGTTGAAAATTAGGAGATTTATTCAAATGAAAGCAGTCATCCTGGCAGGCGGACTGGGCACAAGAATCAGCGAGGAATCGCATCTCAAACCCAAGCCGATGATCGAAATCGGGGACAGGCCGATCCTCTGGCATATCCTGAAAATCTATGGCTTTTACGGCATCAATGACTTCATCATCTGCTGCGGATACAAAGGCTATCTGATCAAGGAATATTTCGCCAACTACCGCCTGCACATGTCTGACGTGACATTCGACATGAAATCCGACCAGGTGGAAGTGCATCAGAACAACTCTGAAGACTGGCGGGTCACGCTGGTCGATACAGGGGAAAATACGAACACAGGCGGGAGGTTGAAACGGGTGCAGAAGTATCTGAAAAATGAAGACTGCTTCTGCTTCACTTACGGCGATGGTGTTGCGAATATCGAGATCGACAAGCTGGTGAAATTCCATAAACAGCAGGGCACTGCAGCCACGCTGACCTCAGTGCAGCCTCCAGGCAGATTCGGTTCAATCTCCATCAATCAGCATAAAATAACCAGTTTCAAGGAAAAGCCCCTGGGTGATGGAAGCTGGATCAATGGCGGCTTTTTTGTTTTAAACCAGGATATTTTCCGCTATATCGAAGGCGATCTGTCTGTCTGGGAAAGGGACCCGCTGGAACGGCTGGCTGCTGACGGCCAGCTGTCCGCCTATCAGCATACAGGGTTCTGGCAGCCGATGGATACACTGCGGGATAAAGTACACCTGGAAGAGCTCTGGCAGAAAAACCAGGCACCCTGGAAGGTCTGGAAGTAATTACAGCTGGGATTTGAGCGCGATAAATGAAAGCAAAGATAAAACCCCGGATCGATCTTGTAAACAGAACGAAATTAGAGACTGTGATCCCTTTAAGCGTTCCCTTTATCATCAATGTCGACCCTGCTGACACCTGTAATTTCCAGTGCAAATTCTGCCCGACAGGCGACAGGGACCTGATGAAAAAGACCCTGGGCCGGAACCACGGAGCAATGGATTTTAAACTCTATCAAAAAATCATAGACGATATCTGCGGGTTTGAAAAACCGATCAAAGTGCTGCGCCTCTATAAAGACGGCGAACCCTTGCTCAATCCGAGATTTGCAGAAATGGTCGGTTATGCGAAAAGATCGAAATGCGCAGACAGGATCGACACTACCACCAATGCGGTCTTATTGAATCCAGCCAGAAACATTGAAATCATCGAGGCAGGCCTTGATCGGATCAATATTTCCATTGAAGGCATCAATGCTGAGCAGTACAGGGAATTTTCCAAGTGCAAAGTCGATTTTGAAAAGCTGGTGGAGAACATCCGACATCTTTACGAGCATAAAAAAAACTGTGAGATCATCGTCAAAATCAACGGCGACATCCTGTCAGAAGATGACAAAACCAGGTTTTATGAGATATTCGGGGATATCGCTGACGGAGTTTACATCGAGCATATCATGTCCTGCTGGCCTGAATTCGAGCTTAAAGGTGTGGAGGTCAATCAGGAATACGGGATCTATGGCCAGAAAATAAAGGAAGTGCTGGTCTGTCCCTATGTTTTCTATTCATTCTCAATCAATTCAGACGGCACTGCCAGTATCTGCTTTCTGGACTGGTCCAGAAAATTGATTGTCGGAAACGCGAAAACCGAAAGAGTAACAGGCATCTGGTCAGGAGAGAGGCTGAGAGAATATCAGAGAATGTTTCTCTCGAAAAAACGGAAAAGCCATCAGGTGTGCTGTGAATGCGGCCAGCTCTCGCACGGCCAGCCGGATGACATCGATGAATTTGCAGAGATGCTGCTTGATAAATTGAGAGATAAATGAGCAGGAATGCGCTGCGTTTAAAGCCGTACAGCGCAGTAACCCCTGCTCTTTGCCGGACTGAAAATCTCCTGGAAAGCATCCTGACAGCAGATCCTGAGCTTAAACCGCGGAAGGTAGATAAGCCGGTTGTACTTTATGGTGCAGGGAAACTTGGCAAAATGGCTAAAAAGTTTTTTAACCATTTGAACCTGCAGTTTTCATATGTAGTGGATAAAAATGCAGCCGCCTGTAAAACAGACAAATTCTGGCAGGATACCAGTGTGATCCATCCGGATCAGGTAAGTGCGGCAGATAAGAAAAACTCATTGCTTGTAATCTGTATTGTAACAATCCCGCTGATCGCTCTGCGGGATGAACTCAAAGCCACAGGCTGGGAAGACATTGCTTTATTTTACGATGTCAGTGAAGCGTATTCCTGTCGTTACCCGATCAGCAATGGCTGGTTTCTGGGTAAAGTAAACCAGAGTGACCGGGAGTCTGTCAGAACAGTTTTTTCTGCTTTTGCTGATGATGCTTCCAGGCTGCATTATCTTCAATTTCTGGCCTGGAGGAAACTAAGGATAGAATTATTATTTAATCTGGAAATAAACAATGACAATCGCTTTTTCATCCGGGAAATCACCGGTGTACTGAGGGAAGACGAGGTTTTTGTGGATTGCGGGGCGCATCAGGGATCTGTCACGGAAAAATTCTTAAAAACAGTCCGCAATAAATACAGAGAGATCTCTGCAATTGAACCTGACGGCATTAATTTCGAGCTGCTTAAGGCTAACTTGAATCATGTTGCAAATCTCAATTTCATCAAATGCGGCCTGAGCGACAGGAACGGCAGAGAAAAGTTCTGCCAGGGATTTGATTTTGCATCGAAATTAAGTAAAAATGGCCTTGATCTGGTTGAGACAGTCAGACTGGACAGTTTGAATCTCAGTGCCACTTTGATTAAAATGCATCTGGAAGGCGGAGAGCTGGCAGCATTGAAAGGCGCAACAGATACAATCCGGAGGTACCGCCCGATTGTGGCAGCAACTGTTTATCATAATTCAGACGGAGTGCTTGCCACACCGCAGTTTGTGATGAGCAACACTATGGATTATGAATATTATTTCAGATTGCATTCATGGGGCGGGACAGGGGCTGTGTTTTATGCTGTTCCGGTCGAGCGCAGCAACAAATCAGAGGAGAAATAAACTGATGAAAGCGCAGCTAAAATCAAAACTGGATCTGGAAAAACATGTCCCTCTGCAGGATGTGATTCCTCTAGAGACCCCGTTCCTGCTTTACCTGGATCCGTCCAGCGCCTGCAATTTCCATTGCCTGTTCTGTCCGTCCGGGCATAAGGACATGATCAGCAAATCAGGCTATCCAAGAAGTGTGATGAGCCTTGAACTGTTCAAAAAGGTGATCCACGATCTCGCCGAATTTGAGAAGCCTGTCAAAGTCCTGCGCCTGAATAAAATCGGGGAACCGCTGCTCAACAGGAATCTTTCTGAAATGATCTGTTGCGCCAAACAGAGCGGAACTGTGGAACACATTGATCTCGCTACCAACGGATCTCTTTTTACGCACGAAAACATGAGCCGGCTGATTGAAGCAGGCCTGGACAGGTTGAACATCTCTGTGGAAGGCATGAACAGGGAGCAGTATCTCAAGTATGCCGGATTCGAGATCGACTTCGAAAAACTGGTGGAGAATATCCAGTGGCTCTATCCGAATCGGGGAAACTGCGAAGTGACGATCAAGATACCGGGAAATTATCTGAGCGAAGATCAGAAGAAGGAATTCTTCAATACTTTCGGGAATTTCTGCGACCGCATTTTCATTGAAGACATTGCACCGATCTGGCCTTTTTTTGATATTGAGGAGCATTCAGGCATTAAAATAGCCGAAGCAGAAGGGCAATATAAGCAGGCCTTGCAGAAAAAAGATACCTGTTCCTATATTTTCTATGCTGCTGCTGTGAACGCGGACGGCACGATCAGTGCCTGCTGCCCTGACTGGGCGCAGAAACTGATTGTGGGCGATGCCGGATCAGAATCGCTGAAAAACATCTGGCATTCGGAAAGATTCAATGCCCTGCGGAGGCAGCATCTTGAGGGCAAGCGTTGCGATAACGCCATCTGCAGCAGTTGCGGGCATCTGCATTACTGCCAGGTGGACAACATTGATTCCTACAGGGAGATGCTGTTGCAGAAATTCGGCGGTTATGAAAAGGAATGCCGGCCATGAGCGCTTGCGAGCTGATTCTGAAATGCCCGGCCTGTGAAGGAAATTCCCGCTATCTCCTGGACTGGGAATACAGCGGATTGAATGATTCCATCTTCAATTACACGGCCCGACTGTTTGAATGCCCGGATTGCGGACTGGTCTATAATTCAAACATTAAAGATCAGGACCTGGCTCATTTTTATGCCAATGAATGCTCGTATTTTGAAAAAACCCATTTCAACATCCTGGCTCCGGAAAACATCACAAAATTCAAATGCTATACAGAGATCCTCTCAGATTCCGGCTTGTCTGATACCCCAGTCACAGACATCGGCTGCGGCAGGGGCGGGTTTCTGATCTGGCTGAAAAAAAACAACTGGCAAGGCCATTGCCAGGGTGTCGACATTGACCTTAAAAGCATTCCCGGTTTAGACGAATCTGCCGGAACACGTGGCAAACGGATTGATTTCTTAGAGGGCCAGGCAGTCTCGCTCCCCTTTGCCGACGGATCGCAGTCTCTTTTAACTTATTTTCACGTGCTGGAACACATAGTAGCTTTAAATAAAGTGCTGGAAGAAGCTTTCCGCGTGTTGTCGAGGACAGGTTATCTGATGATCGAGGTCCCTGATGCGGAAAAATACAAAGACTATCCGATCGGTTCTGCTTTCTGGCTGAGCATCAGAGAACATGTTTATCATTATTCGCCTGACTCTATCTGCAATGCGTTAGGCAGGAATGGCTTCAACACCATCAGCATCAGCAGAAACATGCTGCCAACCCCTGAATTTTCCTATCCTTCGCTGATCATACTGGCACGCAAGGGAGGCCGGAAGAAAAGCACGGGCAAATGCAAAAGGCAGATCGCCTCATTCACTGTCCGGTCAAAAGAAGAATTGAAGACCCAGGCGCTGAAAGTTCAGAAATTCTGCTCACGGATTTCGCTCCCGACATTCTGGGGATGTTCGGCTGAGCTTTTCAGCTTGCTGCCTTTGATGAATTTACAGCAATTCAGATTATGTGATTCAAGCAGGATCAAGCAGAAATGCACTTACAAAGGGACTCCTGTCGTAGATCCTGCGGCAGTTCCCAGAAACGGGACATTGATAGTCGCTCCTTATCTGTTCGGAGCTGAAATCGAACAGGCTGCGCTTTTGCTTGGCTGGCCCAAAGAGGCAATTATTCGCTTGAGATGAGTAACAGGGAGGAGACAGATGCTGCCTGAAACATTGTATAAAACAGCTTCAGTTGATTTGCTGGTGAAGCGGATGACGCCTCTCGCTCTGGAAGTAGAAAAAGATTTCAGCCGCGGAGTCGCAATCTATGGAGCCGGGTTTGTGGGAACCTGGGCGGTTTCTTATCTTCAATCCATTGGAGCGACTGTAACTCACTTCATTGACAGAGATCAAAAGAAAACCGGCACTAAAATCCATGGAATCCCTGTGATACTGCCGACTGACCCGGCAGCAGCCTCAACACCCTCGATTTTCATCGCAGCCAGGCATGCGGTGAAAAGCGTTCAAAGCGCCATGGCCGGTCAAAATTACAACCTGATCTCTTTCGATGGGTACTATGTTGTCAGGAATTATCATAAGTTCAGCTTTGTGCGGGACAACTTCTTCACTGACGGAAAATCAGTTGAGACTTACAACGCGATTCTGACTGCAATGCTGACAAGTTCGCTGGACAGTTGTCTCTCTGTGATGGAAAAAGACATGTATTTCGCTCTGCCGGAATTCAGCGGTAACTTCGATGAAATTTTTGTCGACGCAGGCGCTTTTGTCGGGGATACGGTTGAGCGCTTCTTCTGGGAGAATCTAGGTACTTTCAGGCATCTCTACGCTTTTGAACCGGGCAGCAGGCAGTTCCAGGCAATGGAGCAGAGAATTTCCAGGCTTAAATCCGAGTGGGCGATAGGGGAAGATTATATAACCGCAGTCAGGGCTGGACTTGCAGATCAGAATGGACGCCGGATGTTTTCTTTCGTAGATGATTCACCGCTCAGGCACGGATTGACTGCAGAAGATCTTGATAAGCACAATTCAGACAGCATCGAAGTCTATGCTCTGGATTCATTTTTAAAAGGCAAGCCTGTCACATTCATCAAAGCCGATGTTGAAGGCATGGAAATGGAGCTTCTCAAAGGGGCGCAGGCGACGATCAGCCGCTTCAAACCTAAACTGGCCATCTGCGTGTACCATTACCCGAGCGATCTGATCGAAGTGGCCGAGTTTGTGCGGAGCCTGGTGCCTGAGTATAAATTCAGCCTAAGGCTGCACGCGCCGATATTTGGCGATTTTGTGCTGTACTGTTATTGCTGAGCAAAAGAGAGCTGATGGAGGAAAGTGAAATTGAAAAATCCGATTGAGCAGTTTCGTGAGGAAGCGATCGAGAGAACCGCAACTTATCAAGACAACAAACCTCTTCAGGATGCATCCCGGGCATTTTTCGAGCAGATCGGCGTCGGCAAGACCAATTATGTGTTCAATTTTTTCTGGCTGGGCGTACCCATAATTCAAATCCCGCAGGATCTGCAGGCCCTGCAGGAAATCATCTGGGAAGCAAAGCCTGACCTCATCATAGAAACCGGGATCGCCTGGGGCGGGTCTCTGGTTTTCAGCGCTTCGATGCTGGCGATTCTTGAAGCGTGCGGTCTGATCGAGAACGGGCAGGTGCTGGGGATCGATATTGAGATCCGAGCCCATAACAAGGCCGCTCTCAAAGCCCACCCGCTCAGCAGGATGATCACCATGCTGGAAGGGTCAAGCAGCGATGGACAGATCATCGCGAAAGTGAAAGAGTTTGCAGCTAAGAAAAAAAGAGTGCTGGTCTGCCTGGACAGCAACCATACCCATGATCATGTCCTGGCCGAACTAAGGGCATATGCGCCTCTGGTAAGTCTCGGCAGTTACTGCATGGTGGGAGACACTGTGATTGAAGACGCGCCTGAATACATGACTGCCAACCGGCCCTGGAAAAAAGGCAACAACCCAAAAACCGCAGTCAGGCAATATTTAACCGAAAATCATGATTTTGTAATCGATAAAACAATAGATTCCAAGCTGGTCCTGACCGGTTCGCCGGACGGATATCTGAAACGGGTGAAAATATGAGGACTGGGCGCAGGCGGAAATGAAAGAGATAAAAATCCTGCACATAACTCCACATCTAGGCGGAGGTGTGGGGAGAGTTCTTCTGAATTACCTCGAAAAAGTTAAAGGAACCGGTTTTTCCCACAAAGTCATCTGCCTCGAATATGCGAACGAAAAAGCGATTCTTGCTGCGCAGGTCTCTGGATTTTCCCTGTCAGACAAGATGTCCTCCAATCACGATGGAATTATGGCTGAGGTTGAAAAAGCGGACATTGTCCTGGTTCACTGGTGGAATCATCCTCTTTTAAATGCATTTCTGGTGCGTGAATCCCTGCCTCCCGCACGGATCATTTTCTGGAGCCACATCTCAGGATTTCACGCTCCGTATGTGTTCAGCAGGCCTGCGCTCAACTATCCTGATCTTTTCGTGTTCACATCGCCTTTCAGCAGAGACACTCAGGAAGTAAAAAAACTGCCTGACGCACGGCAGAAGGCCTTGCGGGTAATCTGGTCAACCGGCGGCATCGAGCATGTCGCCTCAATCATGCCGAAACCTCATTCAGGATACAGAATCGGTTATATCGGCACAGTCGATTACAGCAAAATGCACCCTGGCTTTTTAAAAATGAGCAGCCTGGTGAAGATACCTGATGTTCATTTTGTGATCGTTGGCGGACCGAGTGAACGGAAGATTCAGGAAGAATCCCTGCAGTATGAAATGGGAAAGCGCTTTACTTTTACAGGCTATGTCGGCAGCATCAATCAGTATCTGTCAGAATTTGACGTGTTCGGCTATCCTCTTGCGCCGTATCATTACGGCACTTGCGAGCAGTCCCTCTGCGAAAGCATGGCAGCGGGCGTACCGCCTGTAGTTCTTTCGAACATGACTGAACGCTACATTGTTGACGACCATGTGACCGGGATAGTCGCGGCAGGCGAAGAATCATACGCAGCTGCGATTGAAGAATTATACCTGAACCCTGATTTGCGCAGAAAACTGTCCGACAATGCAAGAGCCGCTGCCAGGCGCAGATTTTCCCTGGAAAAGATGGTGGACAGCTGGGATGACGCTTTCAATCAGGTGCTGAACCTTCCGAAAACCAAAAGAGAATGGACCGGCAGATACGCAGGAAAAACCGTATCCCCGGCACATGTCTTTTTAGAGTCACTGGGCGAATCCGGATTGGAATTCCAGGCCAGTTTGAATGCAGAGACGGAATCAGAGAAAAAAGCGGCTGCCGAATCCATCAGAAAGCTATATGGGACTTCTCCTTTGTGGAGGTCTGATACCAGGGGAAATCCCCATCACTATCATTATTTTTTCCCTGAAGACGGCTATTTGAAGTTATGGTGTGATCTTGAGAAGATGGAGTGAATAATCGGAATTTCAGATGACTCTGCTTAAAAAAAACATTATCGCCAATTATTTCGGCCAGGGCTGGACAGCCCTGATGGGACTGCTGTTTGTCCCGCTCTACATCAAGTATCTGGGCATGGAGTCATATGGCCTGATCGGGATCTTTGCCATGCTGCAGGCCTGGCTGACCCTGCTCGACATGGGGATGACCCCGACTCTCAGCCGGGAAATGGCTCGCTTCAAAGGAGGTGGGCATGATTCTCAATCCATCCGCGATCTTCTGCGCAGCATTGAAGTCATTGCATTCACGATCGCAGGCGTGACCGCCCTCTCCATCTGGGCTGCCTCTGGCTGGCTGGCTTCAGGCTGGCTGCGGGCGGAAAAACTTCCTGTCGAAACCGTAGCACAGGCCTTTGCCGTGATGGGGATAGTTACTGCGCTGCGGTTTGTGGAAGGCATCTATCGCAGCAGCATAGTCGGCCTGCAGCGGCAGGTGATGCTTAATGCAGTAATGAGTTTCATGGCTACAGTCCGGGGGCTGGGAGCTGTCGGGATCCTGGTCTGGGTTTCCCCGACGATTAAAGCTTTTTTTATCTGGCAGGGGCTGATTTCCATCGCCACAGTCGCAATCTTCATGGCAGCAGTGTACAGAGCCTTGCCCAAATCTCCTCTACAGGCCAGATTTTCCAAATCTGCGCTCCTGAACATCTGGCGCTTCGCTGCCGGAATGGTTGCGATCACCTTTCTCTCATTGCTGCTCACTCAGGTGGACAAGGTGATCCTCTCAAAGCTTCTGAGCCTGGAAGCATTCGGCTGCTACTGTCTCGCGAACACGGTAGTTTCCATCCTTACCTATATAGTATCCCCGATTGACCAGGCCTTTTTTCCCCGTCTGACTGACCTCATCACGACAGGTAACGAAAAAGGCCTGATCGGGGTTTATCATTGCGGGGCTCAAATGGTGAGCGTGCTTGTCGGTTCAGCGGCAATGATCCTGATCGTGTTCGGGGAACAGGTGGTGGCGCTCTGGACAGGCAACCCGAAGCTGGCGCTGGATATCGCGCCACTGGTTGCCCTGCTGGCCCTGGGCACCATGATCAACTGCCTGCTGCATTTCCCCTATAATCTCCAGGTCGCTTACGGCTGGCTGAGTCTAGGCATAAAAAACAACATCGCAGCCATGATTATCCTTGTCCCTGCCATATTCTGGGCCACCTCCCGCTATGGTGCAATCGGCGCAGCCGGGGCATGGGTTGCGCTGAACATAGGCTATCTGATCGTCCCGGTTCATATCATGCACCGCCGTCTGCTGTGCGGAGAAAAATGGCGCTGGTATCTGTGGGACCTGATTTTACCGCTTGCCTGCGGAGCAGGCACTGTCACAGCTTTCAGATTCATGACTCCTGCAGCTTTGTCCAAGCCTCTGGAATTTGTCTGGCTGGCTGCTGCATCCCTCACCACTGCCGCAGTCTCGACTCTAGCCACCACGGATTTGCGGAAATTGATTCTGGATGTCTTGAAAAGGAGATTGATCCATGTCTGAAAAAAAGGTTCAGGATAAGCAGCTGGTCCTGTCAATCATCATCCCGACCAGGGAACGTGCAGATACGCTCTTCTACACTCTGAAGACATGCGTGGATCAGGATTATGATCAATTCGAGATAATTGTCAGTGATAATTTCAGCAACGACAACACCAGAGAAGTGGTGGAGTCGTTCCAGAGCCCTAAAATCAGATATTTCAACACCCAGGCCAGAGTCAGCATGTCTGACAACTGGGAATTTGCTTTAAGTCAGGCAGCAGGTGACTTTATCACCATCATCGGCGATGACGATGGTTTTATCCCGGGCGCAATCAGCAAGGCAATGGCATTGCTGGGTAAAACCGGAGCCAGCGCTCTGGTCTGGGACAAAGTCGAATACTGCTGGCCTGACCACATAAATCCGGAATTCAGAAATCTGCTGAAAGTCTGCCTGGTCGATGCGGTTTATTACGTGCGCAGCAGCCAGAAACTCCGCAAAGTCATGAACTTCAGAGAGGGCTATACCAGGCTGCCCTGCTTATACAACGCAATTATCCGCAGGGAGTGTGTGGAAAAAATCAAAAAAGCTTCAAAAAACAAGCGGTTTTTCAACTCAATCGCGCCTGATGCTCACTCCGGAATCGTGTTAAGCCGGGTGATCGACAGATATCTGTGGTCCCGCTATCCGTTTTCCGTTAATGGAGCTTCCAGGCACAGCAACGGAACTGCTTCCACAAACCCGAATCTTGATCTCAAAGATTCTCCGGCCCAAAAATTCATCCAGGAAAACAAAATCCAGTTCGACCAGAGGTTGAAACTGGCACCGACAGTGATTACAACCGTAATGGGCGAATACCTTCAGGCCAGAGAATTTAATCCGGGTCTCGGATTTACTGAGCCTGACTGGAACACATACATTAAAGCCCTTGTCAAAGAAGCCAGGACATCCCAGTGGTCTCTCCAGATCATGCAGTCGGCAGTGCATACCGCGACTGCGTTGAATCTGAAATGCCCTGGATCTGTTCCAAAGAATGCGGCTGCAAGCAGGAAAAACAGCTTGCCCAGCGGGTTTGATGAAGACTGGTTGACACTCAGAGCGCCGGCTGGAACCATCAATAATGTTGAAGATGCCTGTCGTTTTGCAGGATGCCTGCTGAGCGACTCTCCAAAGTTCAAACGCTCGTTGCGGATCGACATGCTGTCCCGCTTTTACAGGCAGCTGATTTCCCTTTTGAAACAACTTTATCGCAGTCTGTGATGGAAAAATGAAAAATAACTTAAAAAAAATCTACCGGGTTCTCTCATCCCAGTTCGGGATTGATCCCAGGCGCATGCTGAATTCGATCTGCAGTTTCCCCCGCTTTTTGCGTGATTACTATCGTTTTAAATCGAACTACACCGGCGCTCTGGAAATCCGGCCCTGTCTGCTGGACTGGTTCGAAGAAAGCGGATCTACAGAGGACGATTATTTCTGGCAGGATTTATATGTAGCCCGGAAAATATTCGCGGCAGCCCCTGATAAGCATGTTGACATAGGCTCCAGGGTAGACGGTTTTGTGGCCCATGTAGCAAGTTTTCGGGAAATCGAGGTTTTTGATATCCGGCCTATTACTGCGAAAGTGCCGGGTGTAACCTTTAGACAGGTTGATTTGATGAATCCTGTCAATCTCTCAAATTACTGTGATTCGCTTTCCTGTCTGCATGCCCTGGAACACTTCGGGCTTGGCCGGTATGGCGATCCGATCGACCCTAAGGGCTATGAATCCGGGATTCATAACATGGCTCAGATCCTTCGTGATGGCGGGGTGCTTTACCTGTCTGTCCCGATCGGCAGCGAACGGGTTGTATTCAATGCTCACCATGTCTTCGATCCGCTTACGATTCTGAAGATTGTTGGAGAGAACCGACTTGTTTTACGCGAATTTACATTTTTTTCTGAAGAAAGAGGCTTGATTGAGCTGGAACCAACGCGTGAAAATCTGGCTATGCTTGGGAAAAAGCATTATAATCTTGGCATATTTACTTTTTTGAAGGGAAAATCGCGATGAAAAAAAATACTGGGGAACCTGCTTTATTCCATCAGGCAGAAGGAGAAACATGATTGTAAAACCAATCAAGCTAGATAGCTGGGTACAAAAAATTATTGTTGACCCTTTGAGCAAAGAACCATTGTCAATGGACGAGGAGAATAATTTCCTTGTTTCATCCTATGGTCGAAAGTACCCTGTCAAAGGTGAATTATTCGATCTTAGACTTCTTAATAATGAAACCACAACAGATCAGAGAGTATGGAAAGAGGGACAACGTGAATATGAAAGATTTTCCACAAGTTTAGCTTCTCATGACCAAGAGCAAGATTACTTCGCAGAAATTGAAGGAGTGCGAGAGGTCTATGAAGATATATCTGTAGAGGGTTGTTGTTTGGATGTTGGGGGCTTCCAGGGAAGGCTCAGACAGTTCCTCTCCCCTGACCAGGACTATATAACCTGCGATCCTTTTATGAATGGGTTTGATAATCTGGATAAACAGCCGAACTTGCTCAAGGCTTATCCATTTTTGCTTGATCCTGTAAACTTCGTCTGTTGCGACGCTGAGTTCTTACCATTCAAATCGGCCTTTTTTCAGACTGTTCACATGCGATCTGTAATTGACCACTTCCTTTCCCCGGAACTTGCGCTCAATGAAGCATACAGGGTGCTCAGACCTGACGGCGCTCTGATAGTGGGATTACTCGTTCACGGCGGAAAACAAGGCAAACCTGACATTAAGTTTTCTGTAAAAAAAATTATCAAAGACACATTAGTCGCTGGGGGAATAAAGAGATTCAAGGACTATCATGTTTGGCATCCTACTTATAAAGAGTTAATCAACCTAATCTCAAATTGTGGTTTCAGTATCGAAAAAGTGCATTGGCAAAAGGGATATGACGATACGGTATGTTATGTTTATGCTGGAAAACGCTTAGGTCTGACCAAGCGCTCCACGTGAAGCATATCGATATCCGCTTTCGCGTGGATGGGTTTGTGCCACATGAATAAAGTGATTGCCATCATCCAGGGAGGACTCGGCAATCAGCTGTTCGGCTACGCCGCTGCCAGACGCCTGGCCCTTGTAAACAAAGCGGAACTTGTGATCGACGATCTGACCGGATTTGTGCGCGAAAAGCAGTTCGGACGGAAATACAGCCTGGATAAATTCAGTATTTCAGCACGAAAGGCAACGGCCGCGGAACGGCTGGAACCATGCGGACGTTTACGCAGAGCTTTGATGATCAGACTGTCCAGGCTGAAACCATTTGAGTTGCGCAGATATCTCGAGCAGGAGCAGAATGATTTTGATCAGAGACTGCTCGATTTCAAAGTGAACGATACAGTCTATCTGGATGGATACTGGCAAAGCGAAGGCTATTTCAAGGATGTGGAACAGTTCATCAGGAAAGATCTGATGATTAAAAAGCCTGAAGATAAAACCAACCGGGATGCCGCAGAGCAGATCAGGGGTTGCAATGCCGTGGCAGTCCATGTCCGCTGGTTTGATGCGCCGGGCTGCATTTCTTCCCTTAACCTTTCAGCCGGTTATTATCAGCGGGCGATCGGCTTGATGGATCAGAAACTTGCAGATCCCCGCTATTTTCTGTTTTCAGACGATCCTGAGCCTGCGCTGGCGAAACTGACTCTGCCTAGAGACCGGACCACTATTGTTTCGCATAACCTGGGTGATGAAAATGCATCAGCAGACCTCTGGCTGATGTCGCAGTGCAAACATTTCATCATAGCCAACAGCACATTCAGCTGGTGGGGAGCGTGGCTTTCCGGCCACGACTCCAAAATTATCATAGCTCCTGACCTTCGGTTGACTGGAATCACTTCCTGGGGCTTTCCCGGACTGATCCCGGAATATTTCACTCTGGTATAATGAGGCTAGGTGACTGGAATGACAAAAAAACAAAAGTTAATAAATCGGATCGCCAGATCATTTTTCAATCTGCTGCCGCAGAGAAGCTGTCTTTTATATCGGGCCAGCAAAAAATATCTGGATAGATACAACAATGACAACAATGACGACATGCAGTCCAATGGCGAACTGGCCTTTCTAAAGCAGGAATTAAGCGTTGATACAGGGATTGTGTTCGATGTGGGCGCTAATGTGGGAGACTGGGCTAAACTGGCGCTGGAAATCAACAGTAAAATTTCCCTGCATTGCTTTGAGCCAAGCTCTGCCACATTCGATATTTTAAAGAATAATTCATTCCCGCCGAATGTTTTTTTAAACAATGTCGGCCTCGGTGACACGTCAGGTGAACTGGAACTTCAGATTGCCGGTGAAGGCTCAGGCGCAAACTCTATTTACCAGAGACGGGGAGTGCTCGATAACATCAAGTTCAAGGCAGAGAAGATAACTGTTTTGACTTTGGATGATTACTGCTCCACCCACAATCTCAAACAAATCGACTTCTTGAAGATTGATGTTGAAGGCCATGAACTGGCTGTATTCAAAGGAATGCGGGAAATGCTCAAAAAAGGACAGGTGAAAGTGATCCAGTTCGAGTATGGTGGAAGCTATCTGGATGCAAGAATTCAGCTTGGAGATATCTGGGAGCTTTTCAGTTCACTTGATTATTCGTTCTATAAAATATTCCCGGCAGGACCTGAACGCATCTTGAAATACAGTCAGGATCTGGAAACATTTCAATATTCCAACTGGGTCATCAGGCATAACCAGCATTTTCAAGGGGGATCCAGATGAATCGTCCACTGGTTTCTGTGATTACGAGTAATTATAATTGCGCTGGCTACCTTCCGGGCTGTGTGAAGTCGGTTCTGAATCAGACAATTGATTCATGGGAGCACATAATCATTGATTGCGGCTCCACTGATAATTCCCGGGAAACGCTGAAATCACTAATGCATCCATGCTTACGGGTTATCCATGAGGATTTTTGCGCTGTAGCCAGGGCGCGGAACATAGCCATCCAAAAAGCAGAGGGGGAATTCTGTGCAATTCTGGATGCTGACGACCTGGCACTGCCAAATCGCCTGCAATTGCAGACCGAATTGCTGCAGAAGAACCCGGATCTGGTGGCTGTGGGTGGCGGCTTCAAGATGGTTTTCCTGCAGGACCCCTCCCGGAAGCAGACAGGCTCCCGCAAAATCAAGAAGCTTCACTATCCCTGCAGGCACAATGAATTGATGCTCTTTCTGCGTGCCCTGCTTACCCCGATCGGGCATTCAATTTTCACCTTCCGCAGAAGTGTCTTCCAGGAGATCGGCGGGTATCGCGAGGCCATGGAGAAGTCCGAGGATTATGACCTCATCCTGCGTTTTGGCCTGCATGGAAAATTGGCAAGCGTGCCTGAACAGGTCGGTATCATTCATTATGGAAGAGACTGTTCACATACATCTCGGATTCGACCTCAAGGGAGAGATGCGCTGTATTACACCGTTTCCTCCCTTCTACTCAACATTTCCTGCTTGAATGGATTGAAGTGTACTCAGCAGGAGATCGAAAAGTGGCTTGACAGCATTGGAGAACAAGGCATCAATGCCTTAAATGGACTGTGGCTCTGGAATGTTTTGATCAAATCAGGGATCCATTTATCATTTGCAAGTCTCGTGTATTTTTTAGGAGGGCTTAAACGCTGCCTGCCTTCAGTGATTGCCTGCCGCAGGCAGCCCTGGCTGTCTTCAGGCAGCAGTCCTGAAAACATCTTGAAAGAATGCATCGTTTCCGCTCAGAATCGATGATTTGGATGGGTGAGCCATGAATTATTTTGTGACCGGAGGAGCTGGTTTTATCGGGAGCAATCTGGTGGACCGGTTGCTGAAAGACGGACACACAGTGACCGTGTACGACAATTTCTCCACAGGCCAGATCAGATTCCTGGAAAACAGCCGGACTTTTTCTAAATTCACTCTGGTCAAGGGTGATTTACTTGATCCTGAGGGACTGATCAAGGCGATGAACGGAGCTGATTTTGTTTTCCATTTTGCCGCCAATGCGGATGTCCGCTTCGGCACGGAGCATCCCCGGAAAGACCTTGAACAGAATACTGTCGCCACATTCAACGTGCTTGAGGCAATGCGGAAAAACAGCGTCCGGCGGATCGCATTTTCATCTACAGGCTCCATTTACGGAGAGCCGGATAAGTTCCCGACCCCTGAAAACGCGCCCTTTCCAGTTCAGACTTCGCTCTATGGCGCTTCCAAACTGGCAGGAGAGGGGCTGATCCAGGCCTATTGCGAAGGATTCGGGTTTCAAGGCTTCATCTTCAGATTTGTTTCGATCCTGGGAGAGAGATACAGTCACGGGCACGTTTTTGATTTTTACAGAAAACTGCTTGCCGATCCCGGCAAATTATTCGTGCTTGGCAACGGACATCAGAAAAAATCATACCTATACGTCGAAGATTGCATTGAAGCCATGCTGCTGGCAATTGAAAAATCAAAAGAAAAAATCAACATTTTCAATCTGGGGACTGATGAATTCTGCGAGCTTAATGATTCCATTGCCTGGATCACGGGCTGCCTGGGACTGAAACCGGAACTGGAATATGCCGGTGGGGAGCGGGGCTGGATCGGCGACAGCCCGCTGATTTATTTAGACACAGGTAAAATCAGATCATTGGGATGGCAGCCTAAGCTGACAATCAGGGATTCAGTCCTCAAAACGCTTGGTTATCTGGAGCGGAACAAGTGGCTGCTGGAGAAAGTAAAATGAAAGTCTGCGTCTTTGGATTATGGCATCTGGGATGCGTTACAGCCGCCTGTCTGGCTGAACTTGGTTTCAATGTGACCGGGCTTGATTTTGATCAGGCCAATATTGCTGATCTGCGGATGGGCAAAGCACCTTTATCTGAACCCGGGCTTGATGATTTAATCAAAGAAGGGCTGAAAAGCGGCAGACTATCTTTCAGCAGCGAAGCATCTGCTGCTTTAAACGGGATAGATGCCTTGTGGGTTACTTTCGATACTCCTGTTAACGAGAATGATGTGGCTGATCCCGGCTTTATTGAAAATATGCTGATGTCGATAGCACCCAAATTGAAAAGCGGAGTAAAAATAATTATTTCCTCGCAGGTTCCAGCCGGTTTCACTAAAAAATTAAAAGCAGCAATCAATAAAATGGACCCTGGCAGAGAACTTTTTTTTGCCTATTCACCTGAAAATTTAAGGCTAGGCAAGGCAATCAAGGTGTTTCTGGAACCTGACCGGATTATAATCGGTTCCCTGCCTGACGAGAAAGCCTTGTTCACGCCTTTATTTTCAGCAATCAGCAGTAGGCTGGAGTGGATGAGCATTGAATCCGCGGAAATGACTAAACACGCCATCAATGCATTTCTGGCTGCCTCGGTCTCTTTTGCCAATGAGATTGCAGTGCTCTGCGAAAGCGTGGGTGCTGACGCTAAGGATGTGGAGCGCGGCCTGAAAACGGAAGACCGGATCGGACCCAAGGCATACCTCAGCCCTGGCGTTGCTTTTTCAGGAGGCACTCTGGCAAGGGACATCGTGTTTTTGTCTGAAACAGGCAATAGCTTTGATCTTCCACTGCATCTGATCAAAGCGGTCAAGGAAAGCAACGACTTTCATAAAGGCTGGGTTCAGAGAAAATGCCTGGAAATTTTCGGCGGGCTGTCAGGCAGGCAGATGGCTGTACTGGGTTTGACTTATAAGCCAGGCACCGACACCTTGAGAAGGTCATTCTCAGTCGAACTTTGCTGCTGGCTGAATCAACAGGGCGCTGTGATCAAAGCATTTGATCCAAGTATCAAAGAATTACCCGGCAGTTTAAAAGGTGTACTGTCAATAGCTGACAGCATCAAAAATGCGGTCCTGGGAGCAGACTGCATGATAGTAGCCACAGAGTGGCCTGTGTTCCGCGAACTGGATCCGGAAACGATCAGAGAAATTTCAGGGTGTGTTGTAATCGATCCGAATGGTTTCATTGAAAAACAACTGATTGGCTGCAGCGGCATCAATTACGTGCGGGTGGGGAGGCAGAAATGAGGCTTTTTAATCGCAATGCTGTAATCACAGGCGCCAGCCAGGGATTCGGGCTGGCTGTTGCCAGAGAATTCATTCAGGAAGGCGCCTCAGTGGTGATCTGTGGCCGGGATTTGTCAAAGCTCAAACAGGCTGCCAAGGAACTATCGGCGATTGCCGGACCTGACCAGAAAGTGATCGCTGTGCAGGCAGACGTTTCCCTTGAATTGGATGTCAAAAAAATCGTCGAAAAAAGCCTGAAAGAATTGGGCCGCATTGATATTTTAGTGAATAATGCGGGTGTATACGGACCCAAGGGGTTGCTTGAGGAGATCGATACCGGTGAATGGGTTAAGGCTATTGAAATAAACCTTTTAGGCGTATTTTTCACCTGTAAACATTTCCTTCCTCATCTGAAAAATAATAATTCCGGCAAAATCATCAATCTGTCAGGCGGAGGTGCGACCAATCCCCTGCCAAGGATCAGTGCTTATGCTGCCTCCAAAGCCGCAGTAGTGCGTCTGACTGAAACTCTGGCTGAAGAGTACCGCGATTTCGGGATAGACATCAATGCTGTGGCGCCTGGAGCTCTGAACACCCGCCTGCTGGAAGAAGTCTTGGAAGCCGGGCCGCAAGCTGTGGGAGAGCCTTTTTACAAAAAAGCTCTGAAACAGAAAGAAACAGGAGGCATTCCCCTGGAAAAAGGGGCTAGCCTGTGCGCCTATCTTGCTTCAGCCGAAAGTAACGGCATTACGGGAAAATTGATCAGTGCGGTCTGGGATCCGTGGGAAACACTGCAGGAACATGCTGCTGATCTGCAACGCACTGATGTTTATACACTGCGCAGGATTGTGCCTACCGACCGCAATCTGAAATGGAGCTGAAAACATGAATATTGCGATAATCGGCTGCGGGCTGATCGGCGAAAAAAGGGCTCGATCTCTGATGGGACATCGCATCGTGGCCACTGCTGACACTGATCTGAAACGGGCAGAAAAAGTTGCACAGCTTGGTAAATGTTCTACTTTTTATGCTGACTGGAGAAAGGCGGCAGCACATCCTGAAGTTGAACTTGTAATTGTGTCTACAACAAACGACTGGCTGACTCCGATAGGGCAGTATGCGCTGGAACACCATAAGCATGTGCTGGTTGAAAAACCTGCCGCACGTTCAGCCCTGGAATTGAAGCCATTTCTGGAACTGTCCCGAAAGTCTGACTCCAGAGTGAAAGTTGGTTTCAACCTGCGCTGCCATCCGGCCATGCAGAAAGCACGTGAAATAATCGACAGCAAAGTCCTGGGGGAACTGATGTTTGTCCGTGGCCGCTATGGCCACGGCGGGAGAATCGGCTACCAGAAGGAATGGCGTTCAGACCAGGCAATTTCCGGCGGGGGGGAGCTTCTGGACCAGGGTGTCCACCTGATAGACTTGGCACGGTGGTATCTTGGCGATTTTGAGAATGTGACAGGCTTTGCCCCAACCTATTTCTGGGAGATGCCGGTTGATGACAACGGCTTCATGGCCCTGCGCACTGCAGGCGGAAAAATGGCCTGGCTGCATGTGTCCTGCACTGAATGGAAAAACATGTTCTGCCTTGAAATATATGGCAGGACTGGTAAACTGCAGATCGAAGGCCTCGGAGGCAGCTATGGCATGGAACGCCTGTCGTTTTACAGAATGCTGCCTGAAATGGGACCACCGGAAACGACAATCTGGGAATATCCCGGTGAGGATAAATCCTGGCAGCTTGAATTCGCTTCATTTACGGCAGCGATTGTTAACGGGAAACCGCTTTGCGGCGATCTGGAAGACGCTTATCGGGCTCTGTCTATCGTTGGCGAAATATACAGGAGTAAGCTCAAATGATTATCACCCGCAGTCCGCTTCGGATAACTTTCGGGGGAGGTGGTACAGACCTCCGCTCTTACTATGAAAATCACGGCGGCTTTCTGATCGCCGGCGCGATCGATAAATATGTCTACATAACGCTGCACAGGATCTTCCCTCCCGGCTATATAATCAAATACTCCCAGATGGAACACACTGAAGACGTAAACGAGATCAAGCATCCCATTATCCGTGAATCGCTCAAGCTGCTTGGTTTCAAAAAAGAGTATTTTGAGCTGACCAGCATGGCCGACATACCTGCCGGTACAGGCCTTGGTTCCTCAGGCAGCTTCACAACCGCGCTGCTTAAAGGGCTGCACACTTTCCGCAGGAACCTGATCCACCCCAAAGAGCTGGCCGAACAGGCCTGCCATGTGGAAATAGACCTGCTCAAGGAGCCGATCGGCAAGCAGGATCAGTATATAGCCTCATACGGAGGCATTACCTGTTTTGAGTTTGAGAAAGACGGTACGGTAAAGTCATATCCACTGGGCATCAGCAAGGAAACACTCTATGATCTTGAAGATAACCTTCTGCTTTTTTTCACAGGTTATTCCCGCTCAGCCTCATCCATCCTGAAAGAACAGGACGACCAGAGCAAAAAATCCAGCACTGACATGATCGAGAACCTGCACTTTGTAAAAAAACTTGGATTTGAGAGCAAATCCGCACTTGAAACCGGTAATGTGATGCACTTTGCCGAGCTGATGAATGTGCACTGGGAATTCAAGAAAAAACGCTCAGGCGCCATGTCCAATCAAAAAATAAACGACTGGTATGCTCTGGCCCTGCAGAACGGAGCTATCGGCGGCAAGCTGATCGGCGCAGGCGGAGGCGGATTTCTGATGTTCTACGCCAAGGACACCGCCAAACTGCGCCATGCCATGATCAATGCAGGGCTCGAGGAAGTGCGTTTCAGATTTGATTTTGAAGGAACCAAGGTGCTGACTACATGAGCCTGCCTGTGGCAATTCTGGCAGGAGGGCTGGCGACACGTCTGCGGCCTCTGACAGGGCAGATGCCCAAGTCATTGATCGAAGTGGCAGGTCTGCCGTTCATTGTCCATCAATTAAAGCTTCTGCGTCAGAACGGACTGACTGAGGCAGTTCTCTGCCTGGGCTATCTGGGAGAGCAGATTCAGGCGGAAATAGGCGACGGCCAGCGGCTGGGCATGCGGATAACCTGTATTTTCGACGGCCCGGAGCTTCTCGGGACAGGCGGAGCGCTGCGGAGAGCATTGCCTTCGCTGGGAAATGCTTTTTTCATGCTGTACGGCGATTGTTATCTCGAGTGTGATTATCAGGCAATTGAAAAAGCGTTTCATGAAAAAGGAAAACTGGGGCTGATGACAGTGTTCAAGAACATGAATCAATGGGATAATAGCAATATTGTTTTTGAGAACGGACGGATCGTGAGTTATAATAAAATCAACCGGGTTCCGGAAATGAAGCACATTGATTATGGAGTAAGTGTTCTGCAGGCTGCAACTCTGTCGGATTATCCTGCCGGCAAGCCGTTTGATCTGGTTACAGTCTACCAGGATCTCCTGTCCCAGAATCAGCTGGCCGGTTTTGAAGTATACGAGAGGTTTTATGAGATCGGTTCGCCGGCCGGCCTGGAAGAGACTCGCCGGCATATTTCAGAAAAGGAGCATGGAACATCATGAATTATACAGAGCAGCACTTGACGGAACTGACAGCTATTGCAGCAAAACTGGATGCAGGTTCGATTGAACGGATGGTATCTCTGCTGGCTGCTCTGCGCGAGCGCGGAGGACGGCTGTTTTTTCTGGGAATCGGCGGCAGTGCGGCCAACTGCTCGCACGCTGTGAATGATTTCCGTAAAATCACTGCGATTGAAGCCTATGCTCCGACTGACAATGTCTCAGAACTGACTGCCAGGGCCAATGATGATGGCTGGGCAAGCATCTTTGTGGAATGGCTCAAGGGAAGTCATCTTGATAAAGAAGACATGATCTGCATCCTGTCCGTAGGGGGCGGAAATCTGGAAAAAAATGTAAGCCCGAATCTTGTGACTGCACTACAGTATGCCAGGCAGATCGGTGCGCAGGTGATAGGCATTGTCGGACGCGATGGTGGTTACACTGCCAAAGTTGCGGATGCCTGCGTCGTAATTCCAACAGTTAATCCGGAAACAGTGACTCCTCATACTGAAGCGTTTCAAGCAGCGGTCTGGCATCTGATGGTGTCCCACCCTGCGTTGAAAAAATCCGCTACAAAATGGGAATCAGTCCGCTGATGAGGCGGGCGGTTTTTCTTGACCGCGACGGTGTCATCAACCGCGCTCTGATGCGTGACGGCAAGCCATATCCTCCGCATGACCTTCTGGAACTTGAGATTCTGCCCGGCGTTGAGGCGGCACTGAAGAGTCTGCACGATGCCGGGTTCAAACTGATTGTTGTGACTAATCAGCCTGATGTGGCGAGAGGATCGCAGACACGTGCGATGGTGGAAAAAATAAACGCCGAATTGCGGTCAAGTCTGCCGATTGATGATTTCAAGGTCTGCTATCACGATGACTCTGATCAATGCCAATGCCGCAAACCCAGAACAGGGTCGCTGGTGAAGTCAGCCCAGGAATTTGGAATCAGCCTGAAAGAAAGTTTCATGATCGGTGACCGCTGGCGTGACATTGAAGCCGGGCGGAACGCCGGCTGCAGGACGATTTTGATTGATTATCATTATACTGAACTGAAACAGGTTGAGCCGGATTGCAGAGCCTGTAATATCACAAGCGCAGTGGAATGGATTTTCAAGCAGAAAGGAGAATCGAATGAAGAAAATTGAGGATTTGAAAGTAAAGATTTTTGCCGATGGCGCTGACAAGGCCGGCATGCTGGAAATGTACGCTAAACCGTTCATCAAGGGCTTTACCACGAATCCGACTTTGATGTGCAAGGCCGGAATCAAGGATTATCGCGCCTTTGCCCTCGATATACTGAAGTCAATTCCAGACCGGCCGATTTCTTTCGAAGTGTTTTCCGACGAATTTTCCGAGATGGAAAGGCAGGCGAAAGAGATAGCAGGATGGGGGAAAAACGTCTATGTCAAGATCCCGATCACTAATACGCGCAGGGAACCATCTTACGACCTGGTCCGCCGTCTGAGCCACGCCGGTGTCAAATTGAATGTCACTGCAATGATGCCGCTATCCCAGGTGCGTGATCTGGTGCCGTGTCTTTCAGGTGGCGCGCCGGCCAATGTCTCAATTTTTGCCGGCCGGATTGCAGACACCGGACGCGACCCGGTTTCACTGATGGCTGCGGCAGTGGAGATGTTAAGGGATCTGCCTAATGCAGAACTTATCTGGGCCAGCCCGCGCGAACTGCTTAACATTTTCCAGGCTGATGCAATCGGCTGCCACATCATTACAGTCACCAACGATATTTTAAAGAAATTACCGCTGATCGGTAAGGATTTAAACGATTATTCACTGGATACGGTAAAACTGTTTTATAACGATGCCCAGAAAGCGGGTTTCAGTCTATAGGGTCCAGTGAAGTCTCTTTGTTTTTGCGCCGCTGTTCAGCTTGAAGTTCTAGCTGTCCTCCTATCGCTACTTTTGCCAGAAATTCAAACGTTTCCGCAGCACAGCGTTCCCAGGAGAATTTTTGAGCCTTGGCATAAGCCGCCTGTGCTGCTTTCATCCTCAATTCCGGTGACTCCACCATATTCTTGATGGCTGTCCCGATGCTTGAGGGATTATCGGGGTCAAAATACGTTCCAGCTTCCCCCAGTACTTCAGGCATAGGCCCGTGATTGGAACAGGCAATCGGCAGTCCTGCAGACATGGCTTCCATCAGAATGATCGGCAGATTCTCACAAGTGGAGGCAAAAACAAACAGGTCGGCCCCCTTGTAACACTCTACTAGATTCTCATAATTCACGGCACCAAGATATCGGATTATCGTATTTTCCGGATCATTCGTCCGGAGCGCCTTCATCAGTCTGGGTAAAGCCGGCTTATAGGCAGGGCCGACAAGATCCAATACCACCGGCAGGCCCTCTTTTCTCAATTTTGCAACTGCTTCGACCACTAACCACTGATGCTTGTAAATATCGATTGTGGAAACATACAGGATGCGAAATGGAGTGGAAAAAGAGTAACATTCACGCGGTTTTGCAACCCGCGGTTTCATCATGAACCTGGCTGCAATGCCGTGAGGAATAATCACAGTCTTCCCGTTAACTGATTTTATGGATTTCATCACTACATCATTGGCATAGCTGGTCAGGAAAATCAATCCGTCAGCATTTCTGAACGTATGTCGCTGCAGCACGTAAAAAATGACGAGTCGCAGCAATCCCTTAGACATTCCATATCTCATGGATTCCTTCCATTCGAAAGGGAGCATGTTCTGGGACATTACCGCATATGGTCTGAAAGATCCGGTGTAGATGCAGCCAGGTGCGAAAAGAAGGTCGAATTTCCCTTGGTTGAGCAGTTTAGTCAGCTTGAATTTTTGCCAATATCTTCTTACAAGATTAAAGCGATCGAGTTCCGGCTGGTACTGACATTCAAGCCAGGGCCGTTTTTCCAGTTTGGCGAGCGTTGAACTGCCGCCCCAGACAATTACCTTTTCAAAACCGTATTTTTCAGGCTGCGCTGCCCTCAATAATTCCACAAGATGTGTCAGACAGCCGCCTGTGCGGATGTTGGAGGCGTCAATTCCTATTTTCATGTCTGCTCCGGGAAAAACAGAATAGAGATTGAATTGTCACGGGATTACCTTTCAAAGTTCGAGAGATCTATCAATAGTGGACACCAACTTGGTTTTACTGTCAATAGTGAATAATCAGTCCGGAAGGGGTATAATTCTACGAAATTGCATGCTAACCAGGGGGAATCATGATCGGATTGATTTTAGCCGGAGGGTCAGGCAGCCGTCTCTGGCCGCTGTCGCGGGAATTGTATCCGAAGCAGCTGCTAAGCCTCGGCGACGAACTGAGCCTGATCCAGCGCACTGTAAAAAGGCTGCTGCCTTCCATACCTGCCGCGAAAATCCATGTTGTCACCAGCCATCAGCACAGGGACGGCATACTCAACCAGCTTTCAATGATCGACAAGGCTCTCGCTTCCAACCTGATCATCGAACCGATGGGAAAGAATACTGCTCCGGCCATCCTGCTCTCAGCCCTGTATCTCTCGGCGAAATTCGGGCCGGATGAGGTGGTGGCTGTGATGCCGGCTGATCATGTGATTGGGGATGAAGCTGCCTTCAATTCCTTTTTAGAGCGCGCCGAACGCACTGCAGCGGCTGGAAAAATCGTGACTTTCGGGGTGATCCCTGATTCCCCTGCCACAGGCTTTGGCTATATAAAAGGCGGGCAGACACAGCTTGCAGAAGGCGTATTCCCTGTGGAGCGCTTCTGCGAAAAACCTGACCTGAAAACAGCCGAAGGATTTCTAGCCTCAGGCGATTATTACTGGAATGCCGGCATGTTTTTCTTCAAGATCAGCACAATGCTTTCCGAAGCCCAGAAACTCCTGCCCGACATGTACGGAAAACTTTGCGGCATCAATCCGGCTGACCTTTCAGAGGTCACTGACGCTTATAACGCCATCGAAAACATTTCCATCGATTACGGGATCATGGAAAAATCCCGTCTGATCGTGGTGATTCCGGTTGAATTCAAATGGAACGACATCGGCGACTTCGATGCCATCCATGAACTGTCGGCGGATAAGGACGAACACGGCAATGTCGCAGTGGGAAAGATCGCCCAGCTCGACTGCAAAAACAGCCTGCTCCTTAGTTCCGGGAGATTGATCGGAGGAATCGGTCTTGACGGTATGATCGTTGTCGATTCCGAGGACGCCACTCTGGTCTGCCCCAGAAACCGCAGCCAGGACGTCAAGCTCCTCTGCCAGCTCCTGAAAGCCCGGGGAGATGTGGAATCGATCATGCACAGGACGATTTACCGGCCGTGGGGCTATTCCACCACATTGTTTGAAAACCCTGGATTCGTGCTCAAACGGATCGTGGTCTATCCGGGTAAGAGACTTTCCCTGCAGCGGCATTATCACCGCTCAGAGCATTGGGTGGTAGTCGGCGGATCAGCGAAAGTCACAAAAGGGTCGGAAGAATTCCTGCTCTCCCCTAACGAGAGCGTTTATATTCCCGCCACATCCTTTCACAGAATGGAGAACCCTGGAAAAATCGACCTGCAGATCATAGAAGTGCAGGTCGGCGATTATCTGAAGGAAGACGACATCGAGCGGATCGAAGACGATTATGGACGATAGAACGGATGGGAACAGTCATTACGGCCGGTCGCCACAGCTTTCCTGATCGAATAAGCGAGGTCCACTGAGGCTTTGACGTCCCTGACGCCGAAACCGTTTCCGTTCAGGATCTCCCTGTAACTGTCAGTGTGCAGATTTGTAAAGCCTTCTGAAAATTCGATTTCCCGTCCGTCCACGGTCAGCGAGCGGTAAGTAGGCTTTCCAGCGGCTTCATGCGGCAGATCGCTACTGTCGATTGACAAAAACCATTTCACCCTGGCCCGCTCAAGTTCCAGGAAACCGGCAGCTTTTCTCTCTTCAGTAAGATGCACCTCAGAATGCTCCACTGCGCCGAAAATCCAGATCAGCATGTCAAAAAAATGAATTCCGATATTTGTGGGCAGGCCTCCGGACTTTGCCATTTCACCTTTCCACGAATACAGATACCATTTGCCTCTCGAAGTAATGTAAGTCAGCACAATTTCTTTCTTGTTCCCGCGATAGTTTTCCATTTCGCTCTTGAACGAGCGGATCGCGGGGTGCAGTCTCAACTGCAGGATGGTATTGATCCTCTTGCCGCTTTCCTGCTCCAGTTCCGACAGAGCTTCGAGATTCCAGGGATTGAGCACAATCGGTTTCTCGCAGATGGCATCGGCTCCGATCCGGAGCGCAAAGCGGATATGGGCGTCGTGCAGATAATTCGGGGAACAGATCGAAACATAATGGATTCTCTGTTCACCTCCTTTACGCTTCAGCTTCTCGGCGTGCCTGTCGAAACGCTCGAATTCCCTGAAATATTCCACTTCTTCGAAATAGCTGTCCATCACTCCCACCGCATCATGAGGATCTGTGCTTGCCACCAGGTTGTTGCCTGTCTCCTTGATGGCTTTCAGATGCCGGGGAGCAATGTATCCAGCCGCGCCGATCAATGCGAAGTTCTTCATAATTTCCTCATTTCCAAGATGCTTACCAACCTGCTAACTTCATAACTCTATCTCATCGGTCACGCCCCAGCGTGACATTATGATTTACCTTTCTTCCTGTATTCCGTATACTTCCTGCTCGAACCCCTGACAATGCGGGCCGGATATTTTTCAGCGTTCTTTCTGATCTTATCTTTCATGGCCTCTGAAATATCGATTCCGAGCACATTGGCCATTCCAAGGGCATAGACGATGATGTCGGAAAGTTCTGCCTGAACTTCCAGGAATTTTTCAGTGTCAGCAGCGATCTTCTTCGATTCTTCCGTATCTGACCACTGGAAATGCTCCATCAGTTCAGCGGCTTCAATCGCAATCGACATGGACAGATTTTTTGGGCTGTGATACTTATCCCAGTCCCGTTCCGCGACAAAAGAGCGGATGATCTGCTTGATTTCTTCGAAAGTGGTTTTATCGTCAGGCATCTGTTCGGATCCCCTTCAGGATTTCCACGATTTTCTCGCTGGCATGGCCGTCTCCATATGGATTGACGGCCTTCGACATTTTATCGTAAGTTGCCGAATCGTCAAAAAGACAGCAGATGCCGTCATAAATTTTCTGTTCAGTTGTACCTACCAGACAGGCAGTACCGGCCTCGACGCCTTCCATGCGCTCGGTCACATCCCTCATCACCAGCACCGGTTTACCCAGAGCCGGCGCTTCTTCCTGGATTCCCCCGGAATCAGTCAGCACGAAATACGATTTCTTCATCAGCCAGACGAGCTTAGGGTATTCTAAAGGTGGGGTAAGGATCAGATTTGGAAGACCGGACAGGATCTGCCGGACCGGCTTCTGCACATTGGGATTAAGATGCACAGGGTAAACAAAGAGGGCTTGCCGGTACTTTTCTGCCGCTCTTCTGATCGCACGGCAGATGCTTTCAAAAGGATCTCCAAAACTTTCCCGCCTGTGCCCTGTAATCAGCACTATTCTGGATTTATCCGCTGCCAGCCGGCCAAAGCCTGGATAAAACGACTCGTAGTATTTCAGGATCGCTGCTTGGTCCTGCGTTTTTTCAAGGATTTCAAGCGCAAGCAGCAGCGCGTCGATCACTGTATTTCCAGTCAGGTGGACATTGTCGATGATCCCTTCCCGCTCAAGGTTCAACCTGGCTCCCTCTGTCGGTGCGAAGTGATAAGTGCTGAGGTGGCCGGTCAGGCGGCGGTTCAACTCTTCAGGGAATGGGGAATAGGGCTGATGGCTTCTCAACCCGGCTTCCAGGTGCGCGACCGGGATTTTCAGGTAAAAAGAAGCCAGCGCTGCGGAAAATACGGTGGTCGTATCTCCCTGGACAAAAGTCAGGTCCGGTTTTTCCTGTATCAGGACTTTTTTCAGGCCTGTCAGTGCTCCTGCAGTCAGAGCAAAAAGATCCTGGCCCGGCTTCATCAGGTCCAGGTCATGGTCAGGCCTGATCTGGAAAAACGACAGGACCTGGTCCAGCATTTCCCTGTGCTGGGCGGTCACTGCGATCCTGACGTCGAAATCCTGCACTGCCCGGCATTTCCTGATCAGCGGCGCGAATTTGATCGCTTCAGGCCTGGTTCCAAAAATAAAGAGCATCTTTTTAGGCTTGAGCATTGATCAATTATAATCCTGCAGGCTAAGGTTAGCAAAAAATCCTTCCTGCCTCAGGGGACTAACTTTTCCTGACAGAGAAAATCGGAGATCTCGGCAGCTACGACTGCATGTCCGGCCGGACTTAGATGTGTCGGGGCTTCAGGCTGTGTCTTGTAATCTTCAGGTTTCACAAGCTCCCGTTCGGGTAGATTCCTGATCCGGTCCAGCAGATCTAAATATGGAACCTTCAATTCTGTGGTGAGGTTCCTGAGTATTCGATGATATTCAAATTCAGGACGTATTTTTTCATAATCTGCAAAGTCAGCCAGAACTGGAAAATGGATGATGGCGAACTTGATCCGATTCGACCTGCAGATCCCGATAATTTCTTCCAGTGACTTCAGGTTTGCTGCTTTATCGGGATAGTATAATTCTATCCTGTTCCGGTAAAGTTTTCCTTTCAGGGATTGGAATTTCCATAACTCCAGGAAAAGAACCCGCAAAGAGATCAGGTGTTCGAGCAGGAAGTCATTGGCCGGACCCAAATCATACAGACCCGGTACAGGCTTGCTGTTCATCTGCCAGGCTTCGTTCCTGCCTTTTTTCAGGTCAATCTGGCTCACAGGCGGCCACATGTCATTGTTCACATAGGCAAGCAGCACCAGATCCGGAGCACTCCAGATTCCGTACCTTTTAAAATACTCCACTTCCTGCATGGTGTTGTAGCCAACGACCGAGGCGTTCATCACCACGATTTTCTTTCCCCCGCGCCTGTTCAAAATTTCTTCAAGCAGGAAAGGATAACCGGATGGCGGGTTGGATGAACCACCGATCGGGTCGCTGACTGAATCACCCAGCAGTAAAATTCTGAACGAATTATCGTCTCTGACAGGAAGGATATTCTTTCCATATATCCCAAGTTCATTGAAAGAGGAATGCTCCAGATTTCTCATGTATCCGAGGACAGGGTCGGTTTTTACGAGCGGCACCTTGTTCTGCTTCTGTGGGATTGACGGGTTGCTGAACATTCCCTGGTCCATCTCGACGATCTGAAAGTTATTCCAGAGCAGCGTAAGCGGCCAGCAGCGCAGCAGGAGTTCCAGCATCAAAACGCAGCAAATACTCGTGCCGAGCAGGAGCTGGAGGTTTTTTCGGTTCATCTGATGTGGAAAACCAGTTCTGTATCGCTCGCATCACAACTCACTTTCTGCCCCTCCCGGATCTCTCCTGAGATCACCTTGTAAGCCAGGGGATTCTGCACCAGCCGCTCGATCAACCGTTTGAGAGGCCTGGCACCGAATTGCGGATTAAAACCCTGTTCCGCGAGCAGCTTGCGGGCCTTGTCAGTAACTTCCAGAGTGATTTTGCGGAGAGCGAGCCGCTCGATCACCCGCTGAAGCTGGATGCTTACAATCTCGGCCAGATGATCGCGGCCCAGCCTGTTGAAAAAGACGATATCGTCGACCCGATTCAGGAACTCAGGCCTGAAGCTCTGCTTCAACACCTGTTCAAGCTTTTCTTTCATGGCTGCATCGATTTCCCCGGAATTTTCGAGCATCTGAGAACCCAGGTTGGAAGTCATGATGATCACCGTATTCTTGAAACTGACAACCCTCCCCTTGGAATCGGTGAGTCTGCCGTCGTCCAGCATCTGCAGCAGGACGTTGAAAACATCCGGGTGCGCCTTTTCGATCTCGTCGAACAGCACTACCGAGTATGGCTTGCGCCTCACGGCTTCGGTCAGCTGCCCGGCTTCCTCGTATCCGACATAACCCGGGGGAGCTCCGATCAGCTTGGAAACGCTGTGTTTCTCCATGTATTCAGACATGTCGATCCTGATCAGGTAATTTTCATCGTCAAAAAGAAATTCTGCCAGAGCTTTGGCGAGCTCGGTTTTCCCGACTCCTGTGGGGCCTAAAAATATGAAACTTCCCAGGGGTTTTTCCGGATCTGAGATTTCCGCCCTGGCCCGGCGGATGGCATTGCCCACTGCTTCTATCGCCTGATCCTGGCCGACCACCCTTTTACGGATGTTTTCCTCGATTTTTAAAAGTTTCTGTTTTTCCCCTTCCAGCATTTTGGAGACGGGAATTTTGGTCCATTCGGAAACCACCAGGGCAATGTCCTCTTCTGTAACTTCCTCGTTCAGGAAGCTTCCGCCTTCCCGCAATGAAGACAGCTCCCGCTCCAGGGTGGAGAGCTTTTTTTCAAGCAGGGTCAGCTTCCCGTACTTGAGCTCAGCGGCTTTGGAAAGATCATACTTTCTCTCTGCCTCTTCCATCAGGAACCTGTTCTTCTCGATTTCTTCCTTGATTGCCCCGATTTCTTTCAGTTTGTCCTTTTCAGACTGCCATTTCAATTTACCCTGATTCAGGTTTTCCGTGAGATCTGCCAGATCTTTCGCGATCTTTTGAAGCCTGTCTGCCGAAGCCGGGTCCGGCTCCCTGGAAAGCGCCTGCCGCTCGATTTCCAGCTGCAGAATCTTGCGTTGCAGCGTGTCAAGTTCCATCGGAAGAGAGTCGATCTCCATCCTCAATCTGGATGCGGCTTCATCGATCAGATCAATCGCCTTGTCAGGCAGGAATCTGTCGCTGATGTAACGGGAAGACAGTGAAACGGCTGCAATCAGGGCTGAGTCTCTGATTCTCACTCCATGGTGGACTTCATAACGCTCCTTGAGGCCTCGGAGGATCGAAATCGCTTCCTCCACTGACGGCTGATCCACCAGCAGAGGTTGAAAACGGCGTTCCAGAGCAGGATCTTTTTCAATGTTTTTCCTGTATTCATCGATGGTAGTCGCTCCGATGCAATGCAGGTCACCTCTGGCCAGCGCAGGCTTAAGCATGTTCGAGGCATCCATGGCTCCCTGCGCAGCCCCGGCGCCGACCATTGTATGTATTTCATCGATAAAAAGTATCACCTGTCCATTGGATTCAGTGACCTCCTTGATCACAGCCTTCAGTCTTTCCTCAAACTCACCCCGGAACTTGGTGCCTGCGATCAGCTGACCCATATCCAGAGCCACGATCCGTTTGTCCTTCAATCCCTCAGGCACATCACCGCGTACGATTCTGTGGGCTATTCCTTCTACGATCGCTGTTTTCCCGGTTCCGGGTTCCCCGATCAGCACAGGATTGTTTTTAGTCCGGCGGCAAAGTATCTGCAGGAGCCTCCGGGTTTCTTCCTCACGTCCGATCACAGGGTCCAGTTTTCCTTTTTTTGCCCTGTCTACAAGATCTATGCCGTACCTGGTTAAAGCCTGATATGTGTTCTCGGGATTCTGAGAAGTCACTCTCTGAGAGCCCCTGATCTCGGTAAGCACTTTATAGATGTCGTCTTCCTTCAGGCCCAGAGCTTTAAACTGCTCGGAAAGCTGGCTTTCGGAAACAGAGGCGAGCAGGAAATGTTCCACGCTTACATATTCATCATTAAGGCGCTCTGCTTCGGAAAAAGCTTGTTTCAGAGTGTCGTTCAGCTCCTTTGAAAGATAGACGCTGCCCAATCCTTCCACTTTGGGGAGTTTCCCGAGAAACAGATCAAGCCTTTTTTCGACTTCTGCTTCAGGAGTCCCGATTTTCTTGAAAATTGTGTGCAGAACAGATTCCGGATCAGACAGCAGTGCTTTCAAGACATGCGCAGAATATATCTCCTGGTGCCCCAGGCCTTCAGCTGTATTCTGCGCTTTTTCGACTGATTCCTGCATTTTCAGGGTCAATTTATCCAGTCTCATGGGAACCTCCTGTGATAGGGGACGTGTCCCTTTATTTTCTCAACTGAGTATTAGCAAATTGAATTCCAACTGGCAGGCACCCGGGTTTATGCAGACGGGGAACCGGCAAACTGTAGATAAATTACACAATCAGGTAAATTCCGCCTCATCGCTTCTGTTTTTCCTGTAGAAAATTGATCAGAAAAAACAGTGCAGACCCGATCAGAAGCCCGATTGCCAGGCCATTGAAAACCCTCACCAGCGAAATTGCCAGCGGGGTGTGAAGATGAACGAAAGTATTGAGGACGGAAATCTGGCCGAGAGTAGATAGGATCAGCAGGAAATAGCGCCAGAATCCCTTGAAGCAGAAAGCAGTCAGAAAAACAGGATATCCCAGCATGAATTCTTTGAATCTGGGACGGATGGACAGGCAGTTTTCCAGAAAATTGCGGATCCTCATCTCATAATCCGGAATATATGCCTGGGGAATGTTTCCACTTCTGATTATCAGGAGACCTATGATCAGCGTCACCCCACACAGAAAGCACAGGTTCAGCAGATTGATCGGCCTGTAAAAAAATTCGCGGATCTTTTCCTTGGATGAATATTGAAGGATCAGAAACAGAGCCAGCATGGCCACAGGAACGAGCAGTGCCAGTTTCACGCTCCTGAACTCTTCGATTTTCATGATGAAAACCCTGCTGTTGAAAAGACCGGCAATCAGAAGTGACCCATAGACAGTGATCAAGGTGAAAAAAAGAAGGTACCCCAGGACTGTTTTGTAATACTCCCAGGTCGTATGGGTCTTGGAAAGAGAATAAATTTTCTGAAAATGAAAAAAACCGAAGATCGGGAAAAAGAACGAGATGAATTGCGCCAGGATTTTTTCAAAATAATATTTTTCGGCAAAAAATGTCCCGCAGGCTAGAAGCATTGAGGATAAAACTATGATCACCAGTTTCCCGTTCAGGGAGAGTTCGATCAGAGGATCGATCATCACCAGGAAAAACATCATCGCCAGCACGGAAATCACCAGAATTTTGAACCAGGAAGGTGATTCCGGAACTGGTCCTAGAGGCTCGTTTTTCCTGATTGTCAGGGGTAGAAGTGTCCTTGAAAGAGTCTTCTTCAATAAAACGGCAAAGCTCTGATCCTGTTCAATTCCGTTATCTGGAAAAAGATGAAAAACCATTACCCTGACATTCCGTTCCCAGGCAGCCCTGAAATAGCGATGCACTAACGCAGAAGCCTTTTCCGGGCAGAAGATCTCTATCGGAGCCTCGTGTGCCCTGATCAACTGCGCTTCAAAAAGTTTGAAAATGATTCTCTGGACTTTTGGGTAACTGAATTCCTCCACTGCCAGTCTGACTTTAGCGGCCTTGATTCCTTCCAGTGTTTTCAACTGGTCTGGAGTCAGCTCCCCAGGCTCCGGCTGAAGATAGATTTCATCCAGGTCCTGAGATAGCCGCAGCAGGTCCTTCAGCACACTGGAATGGGGATCTGAAAAAGCCCTGAAATCCAGACAGGCGGCAGTCATGAATCCCATCTTCTTGGCGACCTGAAAGTCCTCGGCTGAAAAGAATAAAGGCAAATCCAGGAGATCATTGCCGCTCTTGACTTCCAGAAGATACCCGTATTTCTGGGAATTGTTGAAAGAGCGGAGAATTTCAGACAAATCGCTGAGCGAATCTGGTGGAAAATACTCCTGCAGGATAACCCGGATTTTTTCAAAATCTTCGCGCTTTTTGAAATAGACATACTGGTAGATTTCGGAAATCCTGGTCTTGCTGGAAAGTTCGAAGACCAGCGGATTGAAAAATCCTTCCATGGTGAATGACTTCAAGATTTCCCTGCCCTTGAACACCATGAGTGTTTCTTTGTTCTCAAGAGTCCTGAGCGTGCTCGGTGTGAAAATCAGGGTTGAGACAGGCACCTTTTCTGAAAAATTCTTCAGAAATTCGATTAGATCCAGGCCCTGCCTGCTGGCTTTCACCTCAAGTTCATTCACGAAATATGCGGTCTCGACGAAATTGTAATTCTGTTCCATAGTCATGCGCTGCAGCAGGTAATAAATATTGAAAAAGAAACCAAGAATAAAAATGATCAAAACTGCATGCCGGGTTTTCACTTTGGATCTCCATTTTTGAAAATAAGCTTTTCCGGCTTTGAGATGATCTGTTCCAACTGGAGATCGAAGGGAAAGTCGTTCAGATCAAGCACAGGGTTGATTCGGGACACCAGCTTGGAGATCATCATCTTGGGCAAAGGGATGGAGTTGAACTTGACTTTCCAGGGGATAAAATTTATTTTTTTCCTGTCAGCAAGTTCAAATTTCCCATTTATCATGAATTTTACTTTGACCTTGAGAACTTCTCCATACCCTTTCAGCTGAATTTCATTGTCAGTCAATTTAACAGTGGGTCTCTCCACGTGCAGCTTGCCTTCCCTGGTTGTCAGGAATTCATTGAGATCCTGTTCTCTGATTTCGATCAGGAAATCTATCTGTTCACACTTTTTCAGGATCAGGTCATTCTGATTCCAGAGTTTGTCCACGTCAATTACTGGATTATACATCACGAACAGAGCATGTTCGATTTTCAGCAGGTTGAAATGTCCATTCTTCATTTCAATCCGGGCAGATTTCAGTTTGCCCCCCAGGGTTTCGCTGACCTTCCCGAAATCTGCAGTTACTTCAACAGTTTGAGACTGCAGGTGTTCCTTCAGGGATTCAGTGATTTTCACCAGGTAATCGCGGCCATTATTGTCGACTATATCGTTGTAAAATTCCTTTGTGTATTCGGCAGAAACGTCCCTGCAGAGCAGTAGTGAAAATATCAGAAAAAACATCTTTACTGCGACAGACAAACTTTGTTCCTTCCGCTTTCCTTGGCTTCGTACATCGAGGTATCAGCCCTCTTGATCAGCTCCGCTGGATTATAGCCATGCAGGGGATAGGTGGCTACTCCCAGACTTACAGTGACGTGGAATTTCTGATTCGCGGCTTCATAAAAAAATTCCGTTTCATCAACCCGCTTGCGGATGCGCTCTGCCAGCAGAAGCGCTCCCGAAGCATTGGTTTCAGGCAAGACCAGTACGAATTCCTCGCCGCCGTACCTGGCAGCGAGGTCGATCTTTTTCCGCACATTGGCTCTGAAGACCTTTGCCACTTCCTTGAGCACAAAATCTCCAGCCTGATGCCCGTATGTGTCGTTGAATTTCTTGAAATGATCGATATCAGAGATGACCAGGGACAGGGAATGTTTGTAACGGATGTGACGGTCAAGCTCCTCTTTGAGAAAATCCTGAAAAAATCTGTGGTTGTGCAGTTTGGTCAGGCCATCCAGGTTGGCGAGCATTTTCGTTCTCTGGAAAAGTTCCGCGTTTTCCAAAGCCAGCGATGTCAGGTTGATCAAAATTGAAAAGGCCCTGATATCCTCTTTTTCGAGCTCACGCCGATCTTCCAGGGCGCTGATGTTCACCACGCCCATCACTCTGGCCTCATCCGGGCTGGAGAGCGCTCCAACCAGGACAGTGTTGACCGGGCACTTGGTAGCCAGTTCCTGCAGATGGAAATTAGACTTGATTTCTTCCGGGCTGAGAACCCCGGGACTGTTAATGACATATCCGAAAATCCCTGCTTCCTTGGAAAGCTTCGTCTTTTCCATGTCTTCCTTGCTCCAGTCCAGACCGGCCGTGAAAATCAGCTGGTCGTTGCCTGGCTCCAGAAAAAAAATCTCAGCCCGTTTAGCACCGATGATCTTTTTCATGCTTTCCATCAGGGAATTCAAAATAGCGCGTTTTTCCAGATGTGAGTTGACATTCTGGGCGTATTTTTCAATCATCAGCAGTCTGGACGAAAAATTCACATTCTGAATGTTCAGGGTTTCATTGATCTTCTTGGACTTCTCGAGATCGCGCTTGATACCGTAAATATCCTCTTCCAGCAGTTTGAATCTGGAAATTTTCGTCTGGAGATGCCGGTTTTCCACGAATTTCATGGTTACCAGAAAAGCCATCAGTACACAAATGAAAGCAAATAAAATCACCAGCGACATCAGCATGCTCTGGCCGCCTAATTGTTGAGTGATCAAAGAAAAGTAATGATTCAACACCTGCATTAATCCGACTTTGTTTGAGCGCAGCAGACTCTGTTGCGCCCGCCTTCCTTGGCGACATAAAGTCCACTGTCGGCATGCCTGATCAATTCCTGGGTTCTGGTGCCGTGTAAGGGAAAAGTTGCCACACCTATGGAGATCGTCACTCCCAGATTTTCCCCTTTATAGGAATATTTCTTGATCTCCACATTTTTTCGCAGAACTTCAGCAGCCTGCATTGCGCTGTTGAGATCAATGCCCGGGAGGACAGCGACGAATTCCTCTCCACCGTATCTGGCCGCCAGATCCTGCGATCTGATTGAAGTTTTCAGCACCTTTGCCGTTTCCTCGAGCACGAAGTCGCCTACCTGATGTCCATATGTATCGTTGAAACGCTTGAAATGATCGATATCGGTCATGAAGATCGAGACATTGGTGTTGCTCTTTTTGCATTTTTCGATCTCGCGTTCGAAGAACTGCTGGAAGAAACGGTTGTTGTAAAGCTTTGTCAATCCGTCGGTGTTGGCAAGTTCCACTGTTTTCGCATGCAGCCCGGCATTATTGAGCGCGAGACCCGACAGGATTGCGAGCAGGTCGAACATTCTCATGTCTTCGCCTGTTGATTTTTCCTGGTCCATATCCTCGATGTTGATTACTCCATTGACCTTGTTGCCGAGTTTCAGAGCAGCGCAGAGTATTGAGGGAACCTTGGCATTTTTAGCCAGTTCGGAAAGTCTGAAATCCTTCTTGATTTCAATCAAAGAAACTGATTCCCCATTTTGTGCGACATATCCCAGTATCTCTTCCCCAAGCGGGATTTCAAGGCCGATGGCTTCTTCCCTCTTCCAGCCGAAAGCCTCCTTGATCCTCAATGTCTGCTTGCGATCGTCCAGAAGCCAGAGCGAGCAGCGTTTGGCTTTGAAAACATTCTGAGTCTTATCTATGACTTCGCGGTAGATGGCTTCCGGTTCCAGCATGTTTCCCAGAACTTTGGAAAGCGACTGAAGGGCAATCGTTCTCGAAGAAAATATCTGGATTTTCTCCACATCCTTTTTCAATTGCTTCTCGGCATTTGCAGACCGGCTGTATGTGGCCTGCAAGGTCTTGAATTCCAAGTTCAACCTTTCGAATTCCTTCTGCAGAACACCTTTTTTCCGCTCCATCACAAGACCGACCAGCGGTCCTGAAACCAGCAAAAACACAATCTTGAAAATGCCGTCTTTGACGAGAATGGCCTGCAGAGCTGCGTAGATTTCCGACAAGGGTATTTCTCCGAGCCTGACTGCCTTCAGAATCGCGATCAGGGTCGCATGCGGAGAGAGCAGTCCCTGGGAATTCAGTATGATCAAGGCAAAAGCCAGCGAATACAGAATCGAAATTATGATCCCGCCCATCAGGCTGGAATTCAGGAAAATATACAGCAGCGGGATAAAACTGAGAGTGCTTACGATCACCGCCATCTTTCCATAGTCCCGTAAAACTCCCAGCAGGTTGTTGGGAGTCTCCAGCTTGCTGCCGATGTAGCTGACGAAATCAGGGTGACTGGCCACTTTCTGGATGAATCTACCCTTGAGTGGAGCAGAAACATCTTCAGAAACCTCCATATCTTTCGGGTTTCTGTAAATATTCTGCATAGTGGCGTATTGGTCGCCGAAGCCGGTCCATACATCTTCCTTGTCGTTGATGCTGTTCTTGAATTCCTGAAGAGTGATCATGTCCCGATCGAACATCGTGGAAAATTTTTTTGCGAGTCCGGTCGGGCTGTAAACTCTGAAATTAGCGTAAATTATTACGCTCACTGCGCAAAATATGATAATCGACCTTTTCATATCATCTCAGGCCTTCTTTTTAGTGAAAAAAGCGTACCTGCAAATCTCTAAAATGTCAATCTCAACTCCGACCCAGCCACTTCTTCAATCCATTCCTGAAACTACCTAGACAATAGGGATTTGTTTTCATCTGCCTGGCAATGACTCTCCTGACTACCTCTCTCTTGGTGCTCTCACTGTATGGACAGGAATTTTTATGCACTGTCACCCTTTTCACGTTTATAAAACGACGGATGGCAGCGGATTCAATGAAAACCAGCGGCCTGATCACGAGAAATTTTCCTCTGCAAAAGAGTTTTTTTACAGACAGCGCTTCGAATGAACCCGAGTAAAACATGTTCAGGAGGGTGGTCTCGAAAAAATCATTGAGATTATGGGCAAAGGCGATTTTATTGCAGTTAAACTCTACTGCGGCTTTGAAAATTTTTAATCTGCGTTCCCTGGCGCAGATATAGCAAGGCGAAAATCCCGGGGAATCAGCGATCTTCTGCTCGATCTCAGAGCGGGGCGCGAGACTGATTTTCAGTGAGAGATTCCTCTCTCCGGCGTAATCCTCAACGCTTTTCCTGCACTCCGCGTTCTCCCAGAGATCTACATGCACAGCGTATAACAGGATTGAAAAAGGCAGCCTCACCTGCCAGCGGAGAAAAAGTTCTGCCAGGGTGAAACTGTCAGCTCCTCCGGAGAGGCAGATTAGGACCCTGTCGTTTTCTGAAACCAGGTGATAGTCAGCGATGGCCTGCCCGAAGGGACGGAAAATGTTCTTTTGGAAGTTTATCAAGCTGTCTCCTTTTCTGATATTCATACTAATTCAGATTCGTAGGAATTGTCCATCGAAGCGCAATTGATCAAGGCAGGAAAATTTTCCGGTGCAGTGGTAATTTTTTTCAGCCCGCTGATTTAAAAACCTGAATCCAGGCGCCTTTTCTCCTGGCATGTTTTTTGCTAATTTAATTTCAAAGATGACCTGGCAGGAGGGAAAATGCCAAAAATTCTGTCTCTGCTTCTGGTGCTCGCATTTATGGCTGGAGCATTCGCTCAAGACAACCCCGTAGGCTCGAACCTAATCAAGGAGTTATACAAAGATACTGGCAAGGCGGTTGTTTACATTGACAGTGTACGATATGTCAAAACCCAGCGCTTCATCTCCCCTGATCCTTTTTTTGAAAAATTCTTCGGAAACATGTTCGGTGAGGACTTTGACGAATTTTTCCAGTCGCCTGACTATAACAATGTGATACCCAGGAAAGGACAGGGATCAGGTTTCATTTTCGATCCCCATGGATATGTATTGACAAATTCGCATGTAGTCAGCCAAGCGGATGAAATTACAGTGACTCTTTCGGACAAAAAAAAATACAAGGCAAAACTGCTGCACGAAGAACCAAGATACGATCTGGCCATTTTGAAAATAGATGCAGGAGAAGATCTTCCCTTTATCAGAATGGGCGACTCAGATAAAGTGGAAGTTGGAGAGTGGGTGATGGCGATCGGCAATCCATTCGGATTGGACCGGACACTGACCGTAGGTGTCGTCAGCGCTCTGGGCCGCAATCTCGCTCTGAGCAAAGATAAGATTTACTCGGACCTGATCCAGACAGATGCCTCGATCAACCCAGGCAACAGCGGAGGTCCGCTGATCAGCATGTCCGGCGAAGTCATCGGCATCAATACTGCGATCATACCTTACGGGCAGGGGCTGGGTTTTGCCATTCCGATCAATCTCGCCCGTCGAACGCACGAAGAAATCGCCAAGTATGGAAAAGTCCGCTACCCCTGGCTCGGGGTTTATCTGCAGGACCTGGATGATCAGCTGAAACAGGATTTCGGGGTAGACCAGGGGGCACTGATCACGGATGTGGTCAAGGATGAATCAGCCGACCTGGCCGGAATCCAGCGCGGAGACGTAGTGATCAGGTACAATGACAAACAGGTCAACGACGCCGCTACGCTCCAGGGTTACGTCCAGACCGCAAAGATCGGGGACAAAGTTGAGCTTGCGGTTGTCAGGAACGGAAAAGAACTGCCCCTGTCCCTGATTTTGAAAGAACGGTCCAATGCGCAACCGGAAAACACGCCCGCTTCGATAAAACACAACCCAAAGCCGGCGGGGGAAGGTAATATCGCTGATGTTCTCGGCATTGAAGTCGAAAATCTCTCTCCTGAAAAAAAATCGTCCCTGAAATTCAGAGAGCAAGGGGTACTGGTAACCAGGGTACTGAAAAACAGCCCCTGCGCTCAATTTCTCAAGCCGGATGATATAATTCTTCAGATCGGTGGACGGAAAGTCACTTCCAGGGAAGATGTTTCGCAGGCTCTTGCAGATTTCAAAGACAAGAAGTACCTTGTTTTCGTGGTCTTCAGGGATGAACTGACAAAATTCATCAGCATCAATCTCTAATCCATTGGAGGGATCTAATGCAACCGGATATCTCTTATCTGAATGAAATGGTAAAAAAAGAGCAGGTTCCACTGCTTTCAGTAATCAGCGAAGTCGGCCGGGTAATCGTGGGAAAGCAGGAACTGCTGGAACGCATGATGATCGCTCTCGTCTGTGACGGCCATCTCCTGGTGGAAGGCGTTCCGGGGCTGGCCAAGACTCTCGCGATCAGCAGCCTTTCACAGGCTCTGTCATTTACTTTCCAGAGGATTCAATTCACTCCTGATCTGCTGCCGGCAGATATCACAGGCACAATGATCTACCATCAGCAGAAAGGCGAGTTTATCCCTAAAAAAGGGCCGGTGTTCCATAACCTGATCCTGGCTGACGAGATCAACCGCGCACCAGCCAAAGTGCAGAGCGCGCTGCTTGAATCCATGCAGGAACGGCAGGTGACCCTTGGGGACAATACCTACCCTCTGCCGAAACCCTTTCTGGTGATGGCGACTCAGAACCCAATCGAGCAGGAAGGAACCTATCCGCTGCCCGAAGCTCAAGTGGACCGTTTCATGCTTAAAGTCCTGGTAGGATATCCTACCAAGAAGGAAGAAAAAGAGATCATCGCCCGCATGTCGGGATGGAATCCCCCGGAAATCAAGAAAATCAGCGGTCCTGATGACATCCTTAAAATCCGCAAGGTGGTTGACGGGATCTACATCGACGACAAGGTGGTGGATTATATCACAGACCTGGTCTTCGCAACCAGAAAACCCGAGGATTACGGGCTCAAGCTCAAGGGCATGATTCGTTACGGCGCATCCCCCAGGGCTTCCATCTATCTGACTCGCGGGGCGAAAGCCACGGCATTCATGAGAGGCAGGGGTTTCGTCACTCCTGACGACATCCGCCAGATCGGAGTCGATGTACTCAGGCACAGGATCATCCTCAGCTATGAAGCGGAGGCCGAAGGACTGACTCCTGACAATGTGATCAAAATGATCTACGACAAAGTGGAAGTGCCGTAAATGCTGCAGGTAGAAGAGATCTTCAAGAAAATCCGTAAAATCGACATCAAAGCCAGGAAGCTGGTGAGCGAGACGTTTCTGGGTACATATCACAGCCGTTTCAAAGGCCGGGGCATCGAGTTTTCAGAAGTTACGGACTATCATTACGGGGACGACATCAAGACCATCGACTGGAATGTCACGGCCCGCCAGGGTAACCCCTATGTGAAAAAGTACATGGAAGAGCGCGAGCTGTGCATCAATATCATGATCGACATCAGCGGCAGCCAGAACTATGGCTCAGGCAAATATTCCAAACGGGAACTGGCCGCCGAAATCGCGGGCGTGATCGCTTTTTCGGCAGTCCGCAACAACGACAAAGCAGGCCTGGTCCTCGTCAGTGACAATGTCGAGTATTATCTCCCCCCCGGAAAAGGATACCAGCATCTGTTCAGGATCATCCGCGAAGCACTTTTCTTTGAACCCAAGAGTCCCGGAACAAACCTCTCCCCTGGTCTGGAATATATCTCATCCATTTACCACAGGCGGCAGATCGTGTTCGTGATCTCGGACTTTTTCGGTTACATCCCGGACAAGAACTGGCTGACTACGATGCGCCGCCATGAGCTGATCCCGGTCGTGATCGAAGACATCAGAGAAGGGACGCTTGCTCCCAGCGGCATCCTGGAAATCGAGGACCTGGAAACAGGAGAAAATTTCCAGCTGTCTCTTCCTGCAGCTCATGGTCTCTGGCGGCAGACCTTCGAACAGAAGCGAAGTTCTCTTTTTGAAGAGTTCAGGAAGATCGGCCAGAATCACCTGGTGATCAGGAATGACGAAGAAATCGTTTCCAGGATGCAGGAATTCTTCGAGGCTAGAAAAAATTGAAAATGTACTTTCTTTTTTTTCTGATTGCAGCTCCATTGGCCGCAATGGCCGCAGAGGTCAATTTTTATTTTTCAACCCAGGAGATAGAACTGGGTAAGCCTCTTGAACTCATCCTCGAAATCAGGCACAGCGGGGACGAGGTGCTGACAGCCACGCCTGAAATCTCGGGTTCCCCGGAGGTCTTTGCCACAGCTCTGGAACCGGTAACTCAAACCATCAACAACATAGTCCTGGAAAAAAGGCCGTTTTCAATCCAGTTTTTCGGCGTGGGAAAACTAGAACTTTACCCGATCAGGCTTGAATTCTCAGAGAGCCGTGAGATTATCATACCCACCCAGGAAATCACCGTAAAAGGTGTGATTTCTCCTGATGAAACCATTGAAATCATGGACATCAAGCCTCCTCTTCAGGTCCCGATTCACAGTTCAAGAATCTGGCGGATGTTACTGATCCTGCTGTTGATTTTCCTGATCATATTTGCTGCTTACTGGCTGGGAAGAAAATTCAGACGCGGCGGGGATGATCCTTATGAAACGCTGCGCGATTCAAGACTCTCTCCTTACGACGAAGCCCGGGCGGCTCTTCAGAAGGCCTTCAACCTGCTGACCCTCGGGAAGTATACGCTGCTCTATTTCCAGCTCTCGGAGATTTTACGCAGATATTTCGGCCGTACTTACGGGCTGAATCTGATGGAAATGACTACCACTGAAGCTGTTGAAGCCCTCTCGGAAGATATCCCGGGCGAAATCAGGCAGGATCTGCAGCAGGCGCTCTCTTCCTGGGATTTGATCAAATATGCCAAGGCGGAGGTGGAAAAACCGCAGGCTGCAGCGGATTACGAACAGGTAAAACTGTTGATCGAAAAGAACCAGACCAGTGTTGAAGCAAGGAACAGAAATGATTCTGTCTAACTGGAAATTGATTTTTATTTTTCTGCCCATGCTGTTCCTCGTATACTGGAAAATCAAACGGGGCAATCAGAATCGGGGGCTGCGATTCAATCTTCTCTTCCGGATTTCGGAATCTTATTCGAAATTTTTAAGACGATTTCCACAATCCGCAAGAATTCTCCTGCTCCTGCTTGGCATGCTGGCGCTGATGCGGCCGCAACTGGTGGATGTCAACAAAAGCTTCAGCTCTGAAGGAATCAATATCATGCTGCTGCTTGACGTATCAGGCTCGATGCAGGCCAAGGACTTCTCCCCGAATCGTTTCGAAGCCGCCAGGAGTGTACTCAAGCAATTCATCTCCGGCCGGAAAAATGACAGGATCGGTCTGGTGGTATTCTCAGGTGAATCATACACTGCCTGCCCGCTGACCATAGACTACGACATCCTGCTCGATTTCCTGGACGCCACAGTGCAAGGTAAAATCGCCGACGGCACGGCGATCGGTGACGCGCTCGGGACAGCGATCAGCCACATCCGCAAAGCGCCTGGAAAAACCAAAGTCGCCATCCTTCTCACAGACGGGGAAAATAACGCAGGTTCAATCACTCCTGCCATGGCCGCGGACTGGGCACGCGACGATAAGATCAAAGTTTACACGATTGGAGTAGGCAGTGAGGCAGGCGCTACCATAGCGGTTACCGATCAATATGGTCGAGTAGTGGGACAGGCTGTCACCAAGCTGGACGAGGAACTGCTCAGGAAGATCGCGGAAACCACTGACGGAAAATATTACCACGCTACAGACAATCGCAGTCTGGCTGCGATCTACCAGGAAATTGACCAGCTCGAAAAAACCACTGTCACTACCAAAATTTATTATAATTATAATGAGCTTTTTCCCTGGCTGATCTGGGGGATGCTGCTGATCTGGGCTCTGATTTTCTATCACGAGGAGATCATGCTGAGAATACCATGAGATTCGATTCGCCGGAAATTTTATTTTTCCTTCTGCTGGTGCCGGTTTTCCTGGTTGCGATCTATCTCTGCGGAAAAAAGAAAAAAGAACTTCTGCAGCAGTTCACAGGCGATGTTCCACTCATTTCACATCTATCCGCTGAGCGCAGAACTGCCAGGAGGATTTTCAGGATCACCGCATTTCTGCTTCTGATTCTGGCTCTGGCCCGCCCGCAATGGGGACAGATCATGGTGACCTTGAAGCAGAAGGGAACAGACATCGCCTTCGCGCTGGACTGCTCCAGGTCGATGCTTTGCAAAGACCTCAAACCCGACCGTTTCCAGACCGCCAGGCACAAAATCAAGAATCTGCTTGGGAGATTGCTGGCCGACCGTGTCGCATTGATTGATTTTTCAGGCTCCGCAATCATCGAATGTCCTCTGACTGTAGATTATTCCGCCCTCGAACTGATCCTGGACGGCGCCAGCTCCGGAGAAATCAGTCCGCCAGGCACCAATCTCTCCGCTGTGCTCGAAAAATCGAGAGTGCTGTTTAAAAACAGCGGTGAAGGTTATAAAAACCTGGTGATCATAACTGACGGCGAGGATCATAGTGAATCGTTGAAAACCCAGATTTCCATGGCCAAGAACGAAGGGATCAGGGTATTTATTCTGGTTACGGCCAGCCAGGACGGCGCTCCTGTCCCGGTATTGAAGCAAGGTGAAATTGACGGGTACCAGAAGGATAAGGATGGGAATCTGGTCATTTCCAAACCTGACTGGGAAGAAATGAAGGAACTGGTTGAAAGTACTGATGGAAGATTTTTCCTGTCCTCCGCTCAGGATGAAGATGTGGACGAACTGGCGCGGGAAATTTCTCAATTGCAGAAACGGGAACTCAAGAACACTGTAAAGATCAGGAAAGAGGAGCGATATTACTGGCCTCTCTGGTTAGCCCTGCTCTTGATTCTGGCTGAGTTCATGCTGGGAGAAAGAAAAAATGCCTGGATTTAAAGCCTGTTTGGCTCTGACACTGTTGATTGCATTACCGCTGCAGGCTTTCTCGCTTTTCGAAAGTCCTGATGTCAAGGCCGGCAACCTGGAATACAGGAAAGGGAATTTCGATGAAGCCCTGAAATGTTACCTGCGGGAATCCAAACCAGGCGATTCTTGGAAATGGCACTTTAACCTGGGGGACACTTTTTATAAAAAAGGGGATTTTCAGAATGCCGCCACAGAGTTCGCAAAATCCCATGAAAGCGCTAATCAGAAGTTGAAGGCAGACTCACTCTACAACACGGGAAATGTTTTTTTTCAGCAGAAAGATTTTGAAAAAGCAAAGAAATGCTATATTGAAGCCCTTAAGAATTACCAGGATCGCGATTTCCAGTATAATCTGCAGCGGGCTCTGGAGAAGATCACAGAGCAGCAGCAACAAAAGCAGGACGACAAAAATCAGGATAAAGACCAGAAACAGGATAAACAGGACCAGAAGCAGGATCAGAATCAGGATCAAAAACAGGATCAGAAGCAGAACGATGCTCAGAACAAGGAAAATGAAGACAAAAAGGAGCAGAATAAAGACGAGCAGGAAAAATCAGGTGAGCAGAAGATGTCTGAACAGATCAAGGAGCAGTTTCTGGAAAGCCTGAAGAATAAGGAAAAAGAAGTCAAAGATAAAATGGATCAGAAAAAAGCCGAAGGTTATTATAATGACAAAGACTGGTAGTGTTTTTACTCTGCTGATGATTCTCTGCCTAGCAGCTCATGCCGAACTGGCGGTAGATCTGAAAGTCGGGAAAAAAATCGTCAAACTCGGCGAACCTGTTCTGCTGCAGGTGGAGATCAAGGGAAACGAGCGCATCCGAACTGTAATTCCTCCGAAAGGAGATAATTTCGAACTTGCCAGTCTGGGCACTTCTTCCAACATCACCATCGTCAACGGTGTGACTTCCAACAGCTTCAGCTACAATTTCTACCTCTATCCGAAAGTCCAGGGACTGATGAGCATACCGTCATTCCAGATCAATGGCGACTCAGGCACATATTCCACCTCCACGGTTGAAATCGAAGTAGTCAGCAACATGACCCCTGCAGCGCAGGCAGCCTCCGCTACTGCCGGGGCTCAAACGGAAGAAAACATCAATTTTCAGGTCATGCCTGCGAAAAGCAAGGTTTTTCCCAATCAACCGGTAATACTCAGATACCTGGTATACAGCAGGGTGAATTTCCAGAATCCGCAGCTGCTATCCGAACCGGACTTTTCCAAAGTCGTTTCGGAGAATTTCGAACAGACAGGAACCAAAGCCAGAGTCTCGATCAATAATTCGGAGTACTGGGAAATCGAACTGGGCCGCAGGATCATCTATCCGATCTCGCCCGGAACTTTCGCACTGACCCCGGCTCAGCTTCAGGTAAGCGTGGTCGCACAGCGCAGACAGTCCGGACCTTCGGGTTTCGATGATATCTTTGAAGACCTGGACAAAATGTTCAACGACAGCTTCTTCTCACCCTGGACTCAACTTGTGCCGAGAAGGCTCTCGAGTGCCCCGGTCAACATTGAAGTACTGCCGCTTCCTGACGAAGGCCGCCCCTCGGATTTTTCCAATCTCGTAGGGGAATTTCAGATCAGTGCCGAACTGGACCGTGCAGAAGTCAAAGCCGGAGACGCGATCAACCTGTCAGTGACCCTGAAAGGAAAAGGGAATCTGAAAGGATTCAAGCTGCCTGCAGATTTCGGCCCGGATTTTCAGACCTATGATTCAAAAAACAAGCTTGAAACTGAAATCATCGACGGTGAAGTCTATTCCAGGCTCAAGTATGAATATGTCCTGATTCCCCAGAAATCCGGAAGCCAGGAAGTGCCTCCCCTCTCAATCTCTTTTTTCAACCCCTATCAGGCGAAGTATGAGACTGTAAAAACCGGAACACTTTATCTGAATGTGTCAGGCAAAATTGCCCAGAGTGCTCTTGTTTCAAGCGTACCGATGACCTCTGAAGCTCCCAGGAATGAAATCAAAGTGCTCGAACACGACATCGCCTGGATCAGGGAAAAAAGCGAGCTCCGGAATCATGTCCCTGCGTATGCTTCCCTGGCACGAGTTGCCCTGGTTTTTTTCCTGCTGTTGCCGTTTCTGTCCTCCTTCTGCCATCGGATATTTTTCAGATATTACGGGAACCGCGACTGGGTCGCGCGTCATAAGGCACTTGAAAAAGCCCTGCAGGAAATCGCGATTCTGGAGAAAAGCTCCTCAGGCAACCGGAAGGAACTCTATTCAGGTCTGAATGAAATTTTCGGAACTTTCTTCAGAGAAAGATTTTCTTTCCCGAACTGGGCAGGCAAGGACCAGCTGGAGCAATTGTTATCAGGGGTCTCGATCCCCTCGGAAACCAGAAAAAAAGCTCTGAAACTGTATGAGGAGTTATGCCAGTCTGCCTATGCCCCTGAAACCCGCAACCAGAACCAGCTCAAGCTGCTTTCTGAAACCAGGGAACTGCTTTTGAAATGCAATCAGTAAAATGAGGGTCTGACGATGAAATTCATCCTGCTGCTGCTCGCACTCCTCTGCACCACGGCTGATTGCCTTGAATCGGAATCGGAAAAACAATTCCAGGACGGAGTCAGCCTCTACAGAGACAAAAAATATCCGGAAGCAGCCAAGGCGTTCCAGGGAATAGCGGATAGACTCCGCGACCCTGATGTCTATTACAATCTTGGGAATGCCTATTT